>CAMNYG010000078.1 GCA_946570335.1 uncultured Dietzia sp.
TGCCGGCCACCACGGAGGCGCCGGTCTGGAAATCCGAGCCCCACGCGGCGAGCGCGCACAACTCGAGGAACGGGGATTCGGGGTCCAGGACCATGTCGATGCGCTCGCGGGCGGTGAACTTGCCGCGCTCGCGATGGCGGGCGACGCTGCGTTCGCTTCCGCCAGCAAGCGCCGGGGCGAGGTCGTCAGCGAGTTGGTCGAGCTTGCCCTCCATCGCCTGGCGAGCCGCGCTGAACTCGGCGCTGGTGGTGTCGAGCGTGGAACGCAGGATAGTCATGCGGTGTACCCCAAACGTCGTCCGGCGAGAGTGGTGAGGATCTCTGTGGTGCCGCCGCCGATCCCCAGGAGGCGGACATCGCGGTACTGCCGACTCACCTCGGACTCGGACATGTACCCGAGCCCGCCGAAGAGCTGGACCGCCTGGTCGGCGACCCACTCGGCCGTCTCGACCGCGGTGTTCTTGGCGAAGCAGACCTCGGCGATCGCATCGTGCCCGGACACCGCGAGGTTCACGCAGTGCCGGGTGTAGGTTCGCGCGACGTCGATACGGCGTGCCATCTCCGTGACCGTGTTCTGCACCGCCTGGCGGGACAGCAGCGGGCGACCGAACGTCTCGCGCTCGCGCACCCAGTCCAGCGTGAGGTCCAGGCAGCGTTGGGCCTGGGAATAGCCCTGGCAGGCCAGTGCCGCGCGTTCACTGACGAACCCGAGAGCGATCTGGGCGAAGCCGTCGTTCTCCGCGCCCACGAGGTTGTCGACCGGCACGCGGCAGTCGGTGAAGGTGAGCTCGGCGGTATCGGAGGCGCGCCAGCCGAGCTTGTCGAGCGGCGCGGAGATATGGAACCCGGGAGTGTCGGTGGGGATCACCAGCAGGCTCACTCCGGCGGAGCCCGCGAGCTCGTCGCCTCCGGTACGGACCGCGGTCACCACGAAGTCGGCGCGCGTGGCGGAGGTGATGTAGGTCTTGGCGCCGTTGACCACGTAGTGGTCGCCGTCCCTGCGGGCGGTGGTGGTCAGATGCCCCACGTCGGAGCCACCGCCGGGCTCGGTGATGGCGAGGGAGCCGATCATCTCGCCGGCCAGCGTGGGCTTGACCCAGCGCTCGATCTGGTCGGGACGCCCGGACTGGGCCAGGTGCGGCAGCGCGATGCCGCAGGTGAACAGCGACGCGAACACACCGCCGGAGACGCCCGCCTCGTGGAGGGTCTCACACACGACCAGCGAGTCGACCGCATCTCCCCCGCCTCCGCCTACCTCCTCGGGGAACGAGACGCCCAGCAGGCCGAGTTCGCCGGCCTTCCGGTGCAGCTCGCGCGGAATCCTGCCGGCGGCCTCCCACTCGGCGAGGTGGGGCAGGATCTCGCGCTCGGCGAACCGGGTCGCGGTCTCGCGCAGCGCGAGTCGCTCGTCGGTGTACCAGGGATCTCCGGGGACGTGTGGAGGGACGGTCACTGGTTCTCCTTCATGACGGCCGCCGGGGAGGCGACGGGGGCGGTGACGTGGTCGGGCACGTCCACGACCCGGGAGCGCAGCCATTCGGCCAGCCCCTTGGCCTGCGGGTCCCAGCGGTATCCGTGGGCGACACCCTTGCCGAGCAGTCCGTCGATGACGAAGTTCACCGCGCGCAGCCGGGGTAGTTCATAGCGCTCGACGGGCAGGTCGGCGGTCTCGGGCAGCAGGCGACGGAGCTCGTCGACGGTGAGGGTGTCGAGCATCCACCGGTACGATTCGTCGCTGCCCGCCCACAGTCCGATGTTGGCGGTGCCGCCCTTGTCTCCGGAGCGGGCGCCGAGGACGTCGCCCAGCGGTCGGCGGCTGGTGGGACCGGGCTCCGGGGCCCGGTCGGCACGAGGTGCGCCGTCGGCGTCGAGCCCGTCGGAGGCGTGGCCGTCGCCCATCTCCGCGGTCTCGGCGGGCGGCGCTATGTCGACGCGGGTTCCGTCGGGCAGCACCGCGATGTGCGGAACCCTGGCCTGGTCGAGGTAGGCGGGGACGTACACGCCGTACGGGGCGCCCCGGCCGGGCGGACCGCTGGGAGTGGCACCGGGGTAGCTCGCCAAGGTCATGGCAACCGCGACGTCGGTGAACGCCCGGCCCACCACGTCCGGATCGGTGTCCCAGCCGACGATGGTCAGCATCGCCGTGGCGGCGGCCTGGGTGTCGGCGTCCGGGTGGTCGGTGCGGTGGAGCCGGAACTGCAGCTCGGCCGGTTCGCGCTCGAGGCCGGCGCGGAACTGGCGTTCCACCAGCGCCGCCTTGTCCTCGATGTCCAGGCCCGTGAGCAGGAAGGTGATCTCGTTGCGGTGTCCGCCGAGACAGGTGACCGACACCTTGGTGGTGGGCGGGGCCGTTTCGCCGCGGACCCCGGAGATCCGGACGCGGTCCGGCCCCTCCTGCTGGAGGCGGGCGGTGTCGAGTCGGGTGACCACATCGGGCCCGCCGTACCGGGCGCCGGTGACCTCGTACAGGAGTTGGGAGGTGACGGTGCCGATCGTGACGGCACCGCCGGTCCCGGCGTGCTTGGTGATGACCGAGGTGCCGTCGGCGGAGATCTCGGCGATCGGGAAGCCCGGGGCGACGGGGTCGGCGATCTCGCCGCGGTTGAAGAAGGCGTAGTTGCCGCCGGTCGCCTGTGTCCCGCACTCGATCACGTGCCCGGCCACGGTGGCGCCGGCCAGCGCATCGAGGTCGTCGCGGCCCCATCCGAAGTGGCTGATGGCGGGTCCGACGATCACCGAGGCGTCGGTGACGCGACCGGTGACCACCACGTCGGCACCGGCGTCCAGGCACCGCGCGATGCCGAAGGCCCCCAGGTAGGCGTTGGCGGTGACGGGCGTGCCCGCGTCGGCCGGGAGGTCGAGCTCACCGATCCGGTCGATGAGATCGTCACCTTCGACGTGGGCGACCTTCACGTCCAGGCCCTGCCGTGCACCGATCTCGCGGATCGCGTCGGCCAGGCCGGCGGGGTTGAGTCCGCCCGCGTTGGCGACGATCGTGACCTTGTTCTGCAGCGCCAGGGCCAGGCAGTCCTCCAGCTGGCGCAGGAAGGTCTTGGCATACCCCAGCTCCGGGCTTCTCATCCTGTCGCGCCCGAGGATGAGCATCGTGAGTTCAGCCAGGTAGTCGCCGGTGAGGACGTCCAGTTCGCCGCCCTCGAGCATCTCGCGCATGGCCGAGATGCGGTCGCCGTAGAAACCGGACATGTTCCCCACGCGGAGCGGGCGCTCGTCGGCATTCATGCTCGTGCTCCTTCCTCGCGGCCAGCCCCGGGCAGACCCGCGAACGCCTGGGCGATCCGCAGCCACTGCGCCGCGTCGTCCCCCAGTGCCTCCAGATCGGTGTCGGCGAGGTGGACGCGTTGGGTGACCAGCAGACAGAAGTCGACGAGTGACCCGCTCACCCGCTGGTCTGCGTCGGCGGGGCCGAACTCGAGGCGGCCGCCGGCGGGCCGGGCGAGGCTCACGTGGATCTCGGAGGTCGGGGCCTCGAGCCCGTTCATCGTGTAGGCGAACGCGCGGGTCTTGAACCCCAGTTTCGCGACATGGGGCAGCGCCCCGACGAAGGCCGGGTCGTCACTGACGGAGATGCCGAGCGCGTCGGCCACGTCGACACCGTGGGCCCAGGTCTCCATGATCCGCGCGGTGGTCATCGACCCGGGACGCATGGGCGGCCCGAACCACGGGATCTTCTCCCCCGGGTCGGCGGACTTGAGGGCGTCGGCGAGTTCACCGCGGGCCAGGCGCCACCGGGCCAGGACCTCGTCCCGACCGGTGGCGGCGATCTCGGCGGCACCGGCATCGACGAACCCGGTGGGGTCGCTCATGGCGGTGTCCACGACGGCCTGGAAAGCCACGGCGTCCCGTATGGCGGTGAGCGAGACCTCGTCGGTCCAGGCCAGGTGGGCGATCTGCATGGCCACGTCCCACCCTGCGGCGGGGGTCTCGGCGTTCCAGGAAGCGGCGCCGGCAGCGGCCACCAGCTCGTCCACCCTGGCGTTGAGCGCGGAGAGGGCCGCGTGGGGGTCCTCGGTCGCGACGTGCTGCGCGTGTGTCATGCGGATCACGATCCCAGCCGAGCGCAAATAAAGCAAGCATGATTGCTTGTAAATTCTCCCCACCGCTGCGAGACTATCGCTGAAGTGATCCACCTCACATCACTTCGGTATGTCGCACGCCCCCAGCCCAGAATCGGAGCCCTCATGCACCTCGACCCCACCGGGATCGACCCCGTCGACCACGCCCTCGCCCGCCGCTGCTCGGTGGGAGACATCCCGACCCGCTCCGCCGCGACCTTCTCCTCGCGCACCGCCCTCACGGACGGGACCGGATCCTGGAGCTACCGGGAACTCGAATCGATGGCCAACCGTGTGGCGCACGGACTCTCCGACCTCGGACTGCAGCCCGAGGAGCCCGTGGCGATCCTGTCCACGAACTGCCGGGAGTTCGTCGCCGCCTACTTCGGCGCGGCCAAGGCCGGCATGGTCGCGCTGCCCGTCAACCTCCTGTCGGGGCCGGAGAACATCGTGCACGCCCTCGTCGACTCCGGAACCCGGGTGCTCGTGGTCCACTCGGATCTCGCCGAGCTCGCACTCGGGGCGACCGCCGCCGTACCGGCGATCGACAACGTCGTCGTCATCGGGGGTGTCCCGGACGGCCTGGAGGCGGCACCGAACGGCCCCACCCTGCTGGACTGGGACGACCTGCTGTCGAGTGACGAAACCAACCCCGACACCGTGATCGCCGACCGCCAGATCGTCCAGTGCCTCTACTCCTCCGGCACCACCTCCCGCCCCAAGGGCGTCCTCACCTCCCACCTCGCCGTGACCATGGCCGGCCTGTCCAACGGGGCCATCTTCGGCATGGGCTGGGGCGCCACCGGCTCGATCACCGTGCTTCCGCTCCCCCTGTTCCACACCGCGGGACTCAACGGCGTCCTTCTCGCCGGCATCACCATGGGTGCCACGATCCACCTCCTGGCCGGGTTCGACCCGGTGCAGTACGCCGACACCGTCGCCCGGGTCCGCGCCACCCACCTCGTCGGCCTGCCGCTGATGCTGGAAGCCCTGGCCGACGGGAAGGACCGCGGGCTGGACCTGAGCTCGATCGAGATGCTCCTCTACGCCATGGCGCCGATGTCCGCCGAGATGCGGACCAGGCTCGAAGCCGCACTACCGGATGCGAAGATCGTCCTCGGCTCGGGCATGAGCGAGTGCACCCCGGCCACCGTCATGCAGTGGCCCGAGCTCAACCCCGACAAATCCGACTCCTGGGGGTACCCGTCCCCCGTGGCCGAGAACCGCATCTGCGAGCCCGGTGGACAGGCTCTCAGGGATGTCGACACCGACGGCGAACTCGCCTACCGCGGCCCCACCGTCATGGAGGGCTACTGGAACAACCCCGAGGCCAACGCGGAGGTCTTCATCGGCGGGCACATGCACTCCGGCGACCTCGGCCGTATCGACCCGGAGGGCGTGGTGTGGTTCTCCGACCGGGTCAAGGACATCGTCAAGTCCGGCGGCGAGAACGTCAGTTCGCTCCACGTCGAGCGCGTCCTCATGGACCACCCGCTCCTCGCCGAGGTCGCCTGCATCGGCCGTCCCGACGACACGTGGGGCGAGCAGGTCGTGGTGGTGGTCGTCCCCACCGGGGAGGCCCCGGGGGAGGACGAGCTGATCGAGTCGGTGCTGCGATTCGGGGAGGAACGACTGACGCCCTCGCAGCGTCCCCGTCACGTGGTGGTGACCGACACGATCCCCCGCACCGCGACAGGCAAGATCCGTAAGGTCGAACTACGGTCGATGACCTGACGGGATCGGCCGTTCCGGGGCCGAGACGCCCGCGAGCGCGGCGACTACTGCCCGGTTCAGGGACCGTACTCGAGGAGTTCGCCTGGGACATCGATCCGGGCGGACGCGAGCTCGGCGCCGAGTCCCGGGCGCAGATCCTCACCGCGGGGCGGTCGGGCGACCAGATTGACCGCGCGCAGGTTCGGCAGCGGATAACGCCGTACGTCCATGCTCTCGAGGCCCGGGACCAGCTGGCGCATCCGCTCCGTGGTGAACTCGTCGGCCAGCCAGGCGAACGCCGAATCATCCCAGGTCCACACCGCGATGTTGACCCCCCGTCCCACGACGCCGCGGCGCACACTGGCAACCGAACCGAGTGTGGTGCTCACCCTCGCTCCCCCGGGCACGGCACCGGGAGTCCACGGTGTCGGCAGGTCACCGGGGCCGATCGGCGCGGTCTCCCGGGGGACCGGGACGCTCACCCGACTGCCGTCCGGCAGGACGACGGCGTGGCCGGATTCCTCGTGAGGCAGCGGGCGGGCCACGCGCGTGGAACGCTGATCTCCCCTGGCCATGCCGACCACGGCCACGACCGGGGGCGCCGCCTCGCCTCGGGCGCCACTGAGCCGGACCCGGTCGGTGCCCTCCTGTGCCAGGCGGACCGAGTCGAGTCGCAGCACCACGTCGGGCGCGGCGTACCGGGCGCCGGCGACGCCGTCCAGGAGCTGGTCGGTGACGGTGCCGACGGTGACGGAG
>CAMNYG010000079.1 GCA_946570335.1 uncultured Dietzia sp.
CGCGGGCCTTCAGCCACTGACCGTGCCGTAGTCCCTCAGCCTCCTCGGCGTCGATGTCGCGTCGGGGGAACGCAGCCAGTGCCGCCGCATCGAGGTCGAGGGACAGTTCGGGATGGCCCTCGAGTTGTTCCAGGGTGCGGGCCACGTCGAGGCCGAACGGTCCGACCCGGGTGCGCCGGAGTGCGGTGAGGTGGCCCCCCACGCCGAGTGCCTCACCGAGGTCACGGGCGAGCGCGCGGATGTAGGTGCCGCTGGTGCAGTCGACGACGACGACGAGGTCGATCACCTGCCCGGTCCGGACCCGCTCGAGCACGTCGAACCGGGAGACGGTGACCCGACGGGATCTCAGCTCGACCTCCTCACCCGAGCGCACCAGATCGTAGGCCCGGCGGCCGTTGACCTTGATCGCACTCACGGCCGAGGGCACCTGATCGATCTGGCCCGTCAACGCCGCCACGCCCGCGTCGATCGTCTCGTCGCTCACCGCGCTGGCATCGGTGGTGGCGGTGGTCTCCCCCTCGGCGTCGTCTGTGGTGGTCGCCTGGCCGAGCCGGATGGTCGCCTCGTACGACTTGGTCTCCAGGGCGAGGTGCCCCAGGATCTTGGTGGCTCGTTCGATACCCACCACCAGCACGCCGGTCGCCATCGGGTCGAGCGTTCCGGCGTGTCCGACCTTGCGGGTGCCGAAGAAGCGTCGCAGACGCGACACCACGTCGTGGCTGCTCATCCCGGCTGGCTTGTCCACCACCACGAGGCCGGGCTCTGGAGCGGGGCGGGGATCGGATCTGCGCGCTGTCACGGCCCCACGCTATCGACACCGGGCCGCCCGAGCACGATCGACGACGCGATATAGCCGTCCCGGACCACCCAGCGACCGTCGAACACGAGCAGATCCGGACCACCGTCCACCGCGTGCGGGTCCACCAGGATGCGGGAACGCAGGCTGCCGGTGATCACGGTGGTGGCGTCGTCGTTGTCGTCACGGTGGCCGCCGTGATCGTCCTGCCGGGTACCGGCACGACCCGCACCCCGCCGGAGGTCCGGCACCAGGGTGATGTGCGCGTCCTCGAAGCCCAACCACCGACGGGTGAGCGGGAACCACGCCTTGTAGGTGGCCTCCTTCGCGGTGAACAGGAGCTTGTCCCAGTGCACCGACCCCATCTCGGCACTGATCGCCCGCACCCACGCCGCCTCCTCCGGCAGTGAGACCGCCTCCAGCACCCCGGCGGCGAGCGCTTCGTGCGGCTCCACATCCAGCCCCACCGACCTCACCCGGTCCGCGGGGGCGAGCGCGGCGGCGCGCAGTCCGTCGGTGTGGGTGAGCGTGCCCACCAGCCCGGGTGGCCACACCGGCATCCCCCTACCACCGCGCACGATCGGTCCGGACGGCACGCCGAGTCGAGTCATCGCCTCCCTCGCACAGGCGCGCGCCCACGCGAAATCCGCGCGGCGACCGGCCACCGCACCCGCGATCTGCTCGGCCTCCACCGGGTACAACGACGCGAGCACGGCGGCCTCATCCAGCCCTAACTCCGCGTCGGTCACCGCCACCACCTCCGGTGGCAGGATCGCGTGGATCATCGCTCGTCCTCCAGATAGGGCCCGGATTCTCCCGGGCGGGCGATCCGTGGCATTCCCGCGTCGCCGCGCAGCCACCTGACCTGCGGGATACTCGGCGCGGGCAGGATCTGACGCATCAGAGGCTCAGGCCTGCCGCGCCCGTTCCACTCGCGCGGATAGCCCAGAGAGACCTCCTCGAACCGGACCTCGTCATGCATCGAGGTCCGCGGGATGTGCAGATGCCCGTACACGCACGCCGCCGCCCGGTAGCGGCGATGCCAGTCCGCGGTCTGCTCGGTGCCGCACCACAGCGCGAAATCAGGATGCCTCAACACGCGGGTCGGGTCGCGCAGGAGTGGCCAGTGATTGATCAGCACGGTCGGGTGGGCCGGGTCGAGACGGGCGAGCCTGGTGGTCGTGGCGATCAGCCGGTCCCGACACCACGCGGCCGCGTCCGGAAACGGTCCCGGGTCGATCAGGAATTCATCCGAGGCCACCACGCGCCGCTCGCGGGCGCCGGCCAGCGCGGTCGCCCTGGACTGTCCCGGAACCGGAGTCCACGAGTAGTCGTAGAGCAGGAACATCGGGACCACCCACGCCGGCCCGCCCGGGCCCGTCCACAGCGGGTACGGATCCTCGGGGGTCACCACTCCGATCCCGCGGCACTCCTCCACCAGTCGGTCGTACTTCGTGGTGGAGGTGGCCCCCTCGTCGTCCCGGCCGATCCAGAGTTCATGATTTCCCGGAACCCACACCACGCGCTCGAAACGGTCGGCGAGCTGCGCCAGCGCGTCGCGGATCTGCGAGGTCTTCTCTGCGACGTCACCGGCCACGATGAGCCAGTCCCCGGGGTGATGCGGGTGGATCTCGTCCAGTACTCCCGCATTGCCCCGGTGCCCCACGTGCAGATCGGAGACCGCTCTCAGACCGGGACCGCCGCTCATGCCGACTCCCCCCTCTCGGACCGGGCGTCCCTCGCGGCCGGTGCACCGGGGGTCCGGGCGCCGAGGACCATCCACCGGTCACCGCGGACCCGGATCGCCACCGCCGCGAGGCGCATCATCACGAAGACCCCCATCCCCCACCAGATGCCCACCAGGCCCCACCCGAAATGGCGGGTGGCCAGCAGGACGGGCAAAAAGCCGCACAGCGCGGCGATCACCGTGGTGGTGCGCAGGTACGCGGCGTCCCCGGCGCCCAAGAGCACGCCGTCGAGGCCGAAGACGACCGCGGCCGGAATCACCACCACGGACATGCCCACCAACGCCACCACCAACCGGCCGGCAACGTCGGGTTCCCCGGCGAGGACCGCCGCGAGCTGACCACGCATGAGCGCCGTCACCGCCGCGAGCGCCACACCCAGACCGAGCGACCACAGCACCACCGCCCGTGCGAGCGCCCTGCCGTGCGCCGCCAGTCCGGCGCCCAGTGCCGCCCCGACCAGGGACTGTGCGGCGATCGCGACCGAATCCAATACCAGCGCATACAGGGCCCACAACTGCTGTGCGAGATGATGTGCGCCCAGTGAGGCCACGCCCGCCGCCGCTGCGGCGGTCGTGGCGACCGCGAACGTGATCTGGAACGAGGCCGTGCGGATCACCAGGTCCACGCCCATCCGAAGCTGACTCACGATCACTGCCCGCCGTGGACGCAGCGACCCGGTGTGCTCCAGGACGAGTGCCCCGAGGAAACCGCCGGCCATGAGCAACTGACCCGCCAGGTTAGACCAGGCACTGGCCAGCAGGCCGTACGCGGGGAACGGCCCCAGGCCGGGGACGAAGACCACACAGCCGACGGTGGAGACACCGACCCCCAGCACCACCAGCACGAGTGGGGTCCGCAGTCGCTGGACGCCACGCATCCAGCCGTGGCCGGCTGAGGCGATGAGGATGCAGGGGATGCCCCACACCGCGATCCGCAGCCACCCGGCCGCCCGCGCGGCCACCTCCGCGTCAGAGGCCAACACCGACGTCAGAGGCCCCAGCAGGGTCAATACGGCGGCCACCACCACCGCGCCGACCACCAGGGCGATCCACGTCGCCTGCACCCCCTCCGCCACGGCATCGGACCGGCGCCCCGCGCCGTGCAGACGCGCTGCACGGGCGGTGGTCCCATACGACAGGAAGTTCATCTGGGTACCGAGGACCAGCAGGACGAGCGCACCCACTCCGAGCGCGGCGAGGTCCTCCGGTCCCTGCCGGCCCACCACGATGCCGTCGACGAGCAGGTACATCGGCTCCGCCGCCAGCACCGGGAGGACCGGGAGCGCGATCGACAGCAGGCGCCGCCCCAGCACTCTCACGCCGACTGCGGGTGACTCGTGTGCGGTGAAGGAGTCAATGCCCTGGGACTCGACCGAGCCCTCTGGGTCCCGCTCAGCCGAGGAGGTCACGAACCCTCGCAGTCACCACATCGAGATCTCCGTGGACGGTGCACCCGGCGGCCGCGGGATGTCCGCCCCCGCCCAGGGCCACGGCCGCCTCGGAGACATCCACGACTCCCCTGCCAGGCCCCCCGTCTCGCGAGCGGAGGGAGACCGACCACTCCTGCGGTCGATACTCCTTGAGCAGCACCGCCACGCACGCCTCGCGCACGCCACGCAGGTGGGAGACCAGGGATTCGACGTCGCCCTCCTCCACCGTGGCGATCACGCGGTGTGGCACCGCGAGCCAGACGATCCCGCGGCCTCCCGCCGCGTCCTCCTCAAGCCTGACGGAGCCGAGAAGTGAGCCGAGAACCGACAACCAGGAAAAGGGATGTGCGTCGAGAAGGGCATATCCGAGCCTGGCGGTCTCCGCGCCCCCGGCCAGGAGACGGCTCGCGGTGTCATGGGCGCGTGAACCTCCCCACCGGAAGGATCCGGTGTCGGTGACCAGACCGGCGTACAGACTCGTAGCGACCTCCGGATCGACGTCGTAGCCGCCGGCCTGGAGCACGTCCAGGACGAGTGAGGACGTGGAGGCGGCCTCCGGATCCAGCAGAATGTGACTGCCGAACCCGGGGTTTGATCGGTGATGATCCACCACCAGAATCTCGGACGCGGCCGCGGCGAGATGCTCCCAGTCGCCGACCCGGTCCGGGCTCGCGCAATCGAGGGTCACCACGAGTCCGTCGTGGGCCGGCACCTCGGACAGCGGGACCACGTGACCGGTCCCGGGGATGACCCGGAGCGCATCGGGCACCACACCGGGGTCGAACGACTGGTGGACGGTCGCCCCGGACACGCGGAGTGCCCGGGCCAGACCGGCGGAACTTCCCAATGCGTCCGCGTCGGGACGGACGTGACAGAGCACGGTCACCACGTCATGCCGCGCCAGCACGTCCGCCGCGCCGCCGGAGTCGACGGGAATCGTCACCGGTCGTCGTCTTCCGGGAGCCCTTCCCCGGGTCGCCGGTACGGATCCTCGTCACCGGCCGGGCGGGCACCCTCGGCGGTCCTGCGGACCTCTTCGTCGCTGGCGCGCGCCCTGGCGAGCAACTCCTCCATGTGCCGGGCGGCGTCCGGGACGGAGTCCAGGACGAAGGTCAGCTCCGGTGTGAACTTGACCCCCGTCTGCTTGCCGACCATCGTCCGGAGACGGCCGCGTGCGGCCGCCAGTGCCTCTTCGGCAGCCTCCAGGTCGGGCTCCTCGTCGAGGGTCTCACCGCGGACGGTGTAGTACAGCGTCGCCACCCGGAGATCGGGCGTGATGCGGGAGTCCGTGATGGTCACGAACTCCAGCCGCGGATCCTTGATCTCGTGGTCGATAGCCGTGGCAACGATCTCGCCGATACGTTTGCCGAGCCGTCCCGCGCGTCCCTTACCGGTCATGACGATCCTCCTTGAGGGGGTCCGGCCGCTCCGGGCGCGACCGCTCCTTGAAACAGCATGCCGTGGGGGCAGGCCCGCGTCCCGCGGAACCTGCCCCCACGTCGATGTCCGCCGACGTCAGTCGCGCGGCTTCTCCACGAGCTCGTACGTCTCGATGATGTCGCCGATCTTGATGTCAGAGTACGACACCGTCAGACCACACTCGAAACCCTCGCGGACCTCGGTGACGTCATCCTTCTCACGACGCAGCGACGTGACGGTCATCTCGTCCTGGACGACCTTGCCGTCGCGGATCAGACGGGCCTTCGCATTACGCCGCATGATGCCGTCGAGCACCATACAACCGGCGATGTTGCCCACCTTGGAGGAGCGGAACATCTGGCGGATCTCCGCCTGGCCGAGCCGCTTCTCCTCGTAGATCGGCTTGAGCATGCCCTTGAGCGCGCTCTCGATCTCGTCGATCGCCTGATAGATGATCGAGTAGTACCGGATGTCGACGCCCTCGCGGCCCGCCATCTCGGTGGCCTTCCCCTCCGCGCGAACGTTGAACCCGATGATCACCGCGTCCGATGCGGCAGCCAGGTTGACGTTGGTCTCGGTGACGGCACCGACACCGCGGTCGATGACCCGCAACTGGACCTCGTCGTCGATCTCGATGCCCATGAGAGCTTCCTCGAGGGCCTCGACGGTACCGGAGTTGTCGCCCTTGATAATGAGGTTGAGCTGGCTCGTCTCCTTGAGATGCGAATCCAGGTCCTCGAGGCTGATCCGGCGCCGGCTGCGCGCAGCGAGCGCGTTGCGCTTGCGCGCATTACGACGGTCCGCGATCTGCCGAGCGGTACGGTCCTCCTCGACCACCATCAGCGTGTCACCGGCGCCACATACGCTGGTCAGGCCGATCACCTGGACCGGACGTGAGGGCGCGGCCTCGGCCACATCCTCGCCGTACTCGTCGACCATGCGACGGACACGGCCGTAGGCGTCGCCGGCCACGATCGAGTCGCCGACACGAAGGGTTCCGCGCTGGATGAGCACCGTCGCGACCGGTCCGCGCCCCCGGTCGAGGTGCGCCTCGATGGCCACGCCCTGCGCGTCCATGTCCGGGTTGGCCCGCAGATCGAGGGCCGCGTCGGCGGTGAGTACGACGG
>CAMNYG010000080.1 GCA_946570335.1 uncultured Dietzia sp.
GTGATGTGGATCCCCGCGGTGGCGAAGCCGAGCAGGTACGAGTGGCCCATGTTGTTGGCGCCGTCGCCGAGGTACGCCGCCCGCAGTCCTGCAGTACGGCCGAAATTCTCGCGGATGGTCAGCAGGTCGGCGAGGATCTGGCACGGGTGGAAGTCGTCGGTCAGCGCGTTGACGACCGGGACGTCCGAATGGGCGGCCAACTCGGCCAGCCCGGCCTGGGAATACGTGCGCCACACGATCGCCTCGACATAACGCGACATCACCTTCGCGGTGTCAGACAGCGTCTCCCCCTTGCCCATCTGGGTGGAACCGGACTCCACCACGATCGCGCTGCCGCCGAGTTGGGAGATGCCGGCATCGAACGAGAAGCGGGTGCGGGTGGACGTCTTGTCGAAGATCACGGCGACCGACCGTGGCCCCTCAAGCGGGCGGGCCGAGTACGGCTCGGCCTTGAGCTTGAGCCCCAGGTCGAGCACTTCGGCCTGCTCTGCGGGGCTGAGGTCGTCGTCGCGGAGGAAGTGCCGAACTGCAGGTGTCGTCGGGGAGGTTCGGGGTGTCGGTGCGAGACCGGTCATGACGAGGTCTCCTTCTCGGACGCGGTGTCGAGGATCGCGGGCAGCGCGGAGACGAACCGCGCGACCTGCTCCTCGGTGAGGACGAGCGGCGGCGCCAGTCGGATCACGTCGGGACCGGCTGCTCCGACGAGGAATCCCGCGTCGCGAGCGGCCACTTCGACCTCCTTGGCACGAGACGCGGTCAGGACCATGCCCAGCAGGAGTCCTCGCCCGCGGACATGGTCGACCAGTGGGTGGTCGAGACATTCGATCTCGGCCGCGAGTAGCTTTCCGAGCCGGTCCACGTGTGCGATCAGGTCCTCGGACTCCATCGTGTCCAAGACCGCGAGCGCGGCGGCGCACGCGACGGGGTTTCCGCCGAAGGTGGTGCCGTGCTGTCCGGCTGTGAGCAGTTCCCCGGCCGCGCCGATCCCGAGGCAGGCGCCGATGGGCAGGCCGCCGCCCAGCCCCTTGGCCAGTGTGATCACGTCGGGCACGACGCCGGCCTTGCGGGTGGCGAACATCGCGCCGGTGCGGCCGATCCCGGTCTGGACCTCGTCGACGATCATGAGGACGCCGTGCTCCGTACACAGGGCGCGGACGTCGGCGAGGAATCCCTCCGGGGGTTCGACGACACCGCCCTCACCCTGCAGCGGCTCGAGGATGACTGCGGCGGTGTCGGCCGGTGCCTGTTCGATGAGCGTACGCAGCGTCGCGATGTCCCCGTAGGGGAAGTACTCCACCCCGGAGGGCATCGGCTCGAAGGGCGCACGCTTGGTGGGCTGTCCGGTCATCGCCAGGGCACCCATCGTGCGCCCGTGGAAGCCGTTCTCCGCCGCGAGGATCCGGGAGCGCCCCGTACGCCGGGCGATCTTGAACGCGGCCTCGTTGGCCTCCGCTCCCGAGTTGCAGAAGAACGCCCGGACGGGCTGTTCCACGTCGAGCAGCGCTTCGAGCCGCTCGGCCAGCTCCACAACAACCGGGTGGACGTAGAGATTGGAGACGTGCCCCAGCTCTCCGATCTGCCGACACACCGCCTCGACCACGGCCGGATGGGCGTGGCCCAGGGAGTTGACCGCGATACCCGCGAGCAGGTCGAGGTACTCGCGACCGTCGGCGGCGGTGAGGGTGGCGCCCCGCCCGGAAACGAGTTCGAGCGGAGGGGTGCCGTAGTTGCGCATCAGCGCGGTCTCCCACCTCCCGGTGAGATCGGTCGTGTCCTGCTGGGTCATGAGTTCGCTCCTACTGCTGCCCTGGTCTCGTGGTCACCCTCTGTGACCATCGTTCCGATGCCGCCTTCGGTGAGGATCTCCAGCAACACCGAGTGTTCGACTCGACCGTCGATGACGTGCGCCGCACCGACGCCGCCCTCCACCGCTGCGAGACACGCCTCCATCTTGGGGACCATGCCGCTCTCGAGCGTCGGCAGCAGCGCCTCCAGGGGCCGTGTGCCCAGGTGCGTGACGAGCGACGAACGATCCGGCCAGTTGGTGTACAGGCCCTCCACGTCGGTGAGGACGACGAGCTTCTCGGCGCCGAGGGCGGCCGCGAGTGCGCCTGCCGCGGAGTCGGCGTTGATGTTGTGGACCACCCCGTCGGCGTCGGGGGCAATCGTGGACACCACGGGGATGCGACCGGCCTCGATGATGTCGAGTACGGCCCCCGGGTCGACGGCGGCGACGTCCCCGACGAGCCCGATATCGGTGGGCTCGCCGTTGACCATCGCCGTCCGACGGACCGCGGTGAACAGGCCCGCGTCCTCTCCGGAGATGCCGACGGCGTACGGGCCGTGCGCGTTGATCAGTCCGACCAGTTCGCGACCGACCTGACCGAACAGCACCATGCGCACGACGTCCATGACCTCGGGGGTCGTGACCCGGAAGCCGCCCCGGAACTCGCCCTCCATCCCGAGGCGTCCGAGCATCGCGGTGATCTGCGGGCCGCCACCGTGCACGACGACGGGCTTGAGCCCACAGGTTCGGAGGAAGACCATGTCTGCCGCGAACGCCGCCTTGAGCTTGTCGTCGACCATCGCGTTGCCGCCGTACTTCACCACGACGATCTTGTCGTGGAACTCCTTCAGCCACGGCAGCGCCTCGGCGAGGACGTGTGCGCGGACGAACGGCGTCAGTTCGGTGGACCCGTCGTTCATCGATGTGGGCATATCAGGCGCCTCCGGCGGTGGTGGGGATGGTCAGGGTCAGGTGGATCCGGGCACCGCCGCGATGACGGAAACGGAACTCGGCGCCGTCCGTGGTCTCAGTCGGCTGCGGCCGGGTGCTCGCTGCTGTGCCCGGTACTCGCGTACCGCCCGTGGTGTCCGGGGTGTCCGGACGGAAGACGAGGACCTCGATGGCACCGGCTTCCTCGCCGGACCGCTCGGTCACGAACTCCGCGACCTCCTCGGCCGCCCGGTGAGCAGTCTCGAAGTCCGCGCCGACCCCCTCGAATCCGGGCCCGTCGAGAAGGACGACCGCGCGTGTGGACGGCCACTCGGCGCAGCGTGCACTCCAGCGCAGTTCCGCCGCGTCCGCGCCATCGCCGTCGATCTGGAGTACCGCTGTGGTACCCGGCGGCGCCACCCAGAAGACCATGTGGAACCCGACGGTCTCGTACCAGCAGTCCAGGCCGTGGAGGTGAGCGTCGAAGCTCGCGCCCGGAAGCACCCCTCCTGTCGGGATCCGGCCTGTCGCGGACCGGTCGGTCACGGGGCCAGGCCCACCGTGCTGAGACCGGCGGTCTCGTCGAGGCCGAGCGCGAGGTTCATGGACTGGATGGCTCCTCCCGCGGTCCCCTTGGCCAGGTTGTCTATGGCGGCGGTGAACACCGCCCGACCAGCACGCTCATCGACCTCGATCCCGAGCTGCACGGCGTTGGAACCGAGCACCGACGCGGTCATGGGCTGCACACCGGCCGGCAGGACATGGACGAACGGCTCGTTCTCGAACGTCTCCGTGTAGAGCCTCCGCAGCTCATCCACACCGACGGCGGTGGGGGCGACTGCCGTGGTGAGGATGCCCCGTGCCATGGGCGCGAGCACCGGGGTGAAGCTGACCGAGACCTCCGCGTCGGTGACCGCCCGGAGATTCTGAGTGATCTCCGGGGTATGCCGGTGCGTGGTGACACCGTAGGCTTTCGCCGAGCCCATGACCTCAGAGGCCAGCATGGGTACCTTGGCCGCCTTGCCCGCCCCGGAGGCGCCGGTGACCGAGACGATCGTGATGGCCGAGGAGTCGATGAGGCCCGCCGCGACCGCGGGGAACAGTGCCAGGCTGGCACCCGTCGGGAAGCAGCCCGGCACCGCGATACGGCGGGTCGACCGCAGAGCATCACGCGCCCCGGGGAGCTCGGGCAGCCCGTACGGCCACGTACCCGCGTGCGGGGAGCCGTAGAAGGCCTCCCAGTCATCAGCATCGGTCAACCGGAAGTCCGCACCGAGATCGATCACCAGCGTGTCCGGGCCGAGCTGCTCCGCGATCGCCGCCGAATGGCCGTGCGGAAGTCCGAGGACCACCACATCGTGTCCGGACAGGGTCTCTGCGCTGGTCTCCACGAGTACACGATCCGCCAGGGGCAGCAGGTGCGGATGGTGCTGCGCCAGTGCCTGCCCGGCATTGGACCCGGCCGCGAGGGCCCCGATCTCCAGCTCACCCGAAAGGTACGACGGGTGGGCGAGGAGGAGCCTGAGGAACTCCCCGCCCGCGTAACCCGATGCTCCAGCGACAGCTACCTTGATTGCCATACGCATAAGTATGCATCACCTTGCAATCTTTTGCACGCACGGGTTGCCCGCACGTCGCATTCCCGCACTATCAGGCGTTGATCTCCCGGCGGACACCCCCGAAGCGCCGCTGCCCGAGATCGACCGAACCGCCCACCCGGCGGCCCTCTTCCAGCCCCGAGGTTCCCACGTGACGCCGCGCCCCCTTGACCGCTTCGGGAAAGCGACGCCGCATCTCCGCCTCGGCACGCTGGGCGTCCGAGCGCAGAACGAGTCCCGCGCCGGCGGCGTCCTCGCTCGCCGAGACCGCCCCGGCTTCCGCTGCCTCCAGCCTCCGCCCGACCTCAAAGGCGAAACCGGTCATGAACGATTTGCGGTGGGTGACGGCGGAGATTCCCGGTCGCGGCCGCTGCCCGGCAGCAGCGGCCAGCATGATCCCGGTCAACGAGCCCGCGAGCATGCCCACCCTCTCGACGTGCCGACGCACGCCGACGATGTGGACCACCCGCGTACCGTCGCCACGCCGCGAGGTGACGGCCCTGCAGTGCATGGCCGCGCAGAGCGAGGCGACGAGACCGACCTGGTCCGGTTGATACTTCCCCGACACCACATGGTCCAGGAGCATGACCTCGGAGGCGGACGGGTCCGTCCCGGCTCTGGCCAGCGTCTCGTCCACCCCGTACTTGGCGAGCAACGCATACGCCCGTTCGAGGAGCACTTCCGCCTCGGGGGTCCCGGCGACGCTCTCCGCCTTGGCGAAAAGCTTGCGTACCCGATCGAGCGCCTTCTCCGGCGAGCTACCGGCGCGGGTGTTGGTCATGGTCTTCTCCTTGAGCGTGTCGGTGCGGTTATCGCGGTGGAGATTCGCACACGCGTACGACACGGTCAGGGGATCGCGGCTCGAAGTGCCCGGTCAGCGTACGATTCGGCGCCCGGTCCGGCGAGTAGATCAGCGGCGCAGGAACCAGGTGTGATCCAGTGGGCCGGAGCCCTGTCCCACCCCGAGGGACAGCCCGCCGTACAGAGCGCCGTCCATCCAGGGGCGCACCCGCCGGTAGGCCGCCTCCCAGTCCGTCGCGCCGACCCGGGCGGTGGCCAGCGCCGACGAGAGCGAACAGCCGGTCCCGTGGGTGTGCGGGGTGTCGATACGGACGAACGGCAGCCGCAGCGTGGTGCGCCGCTCCACCTCGGACTCGACCAGAACGTCCTCTGCGCTGCCGTCCTCGAGGTCGCCGGTCGTCGCGAGAACAGCATTGCCGGACTGCTCGTGGACCAGCTCGGCCTGGCCGACGATCCCCTCGATGTCTGTGGCGGTCTCCATTCCGCACAACACACCGAGCTCAGGGACGTTGGGCGTGACGAGGTCGACGAGCGGGACGAGATCGCGCAGCATGTGCGCGGCGTCCTCGCTCGCGAGCCGCCCGCCGGTGGTGGCCACCATGACCGGATCGAGGACGACGTGGGGAGGGCGACGACGACGAAGCCAGGCACCGACGGCGTCGACGAGGCCGGCCTCACCGAGCATGCCGATCTTCACGGCATCGATCTGTACGTCGTCGGCGACGGCGTCGAGCTGCGCGATCACCGTGTCGACGGGCACCGCGTGCACGTCCATCACACCGCGCGTGTTCTGCACGGTCACGGCGGTGACCACACCCATCGCGTAACCGCCCAGGGCCGTGACGGCCTTGGTGTCCGCCAACAGGCCCGCGCCGCCGGACGGATCGGTACCGGCGATGCAGAGTATCCGAGGGACGCGCACCTGGTCAGCCACGGAGACTCGCCCCCACGGCCTTCTCGGCGGCCTCGACCGCAGCGGTGCGCCACTGGCTGGCCTCGTCCTCGGTCAGCGTCCGGTCGGCGGCGCGGAACGTGAGCGCGTAGGCCAACGATTTGCGCCCCTCGCCGAGTTGGGAGCCGGTGTAGATGTCGAAGAGGCGTACCCCCTCGAGGAGTTCGCCGCCGCCGGAGATGAGCGCCGCTTCGACCGCAGAGGCCGGGACCGAGTCGTCCACGACGAGCGCGACGTCCTGGTTCACGGACGGGTACGAGGAGATCGCCGGCGCGGGCAGCACCTCGCGGACGCCCATGGCGGTGAGGTCGAGCTCCACCGCGCAGCTCCGCGCGGGTAGCCCCAGGCGCTCACATCCCGCGGGATGCAGCTCGCCCGCGTGGCCGACCACGGTGCCGTCGACGAGGACGTCGACGCAGCGACCAGGATGCCAGGGAGCGTACTCC
>CAMNYG010000081.1 GCA_946570335.1 uncultured Dietzia sp.
GGGCCCCGCGGGCCGCCCGGCGCCGCAGACGATCAGGGGGTGCGGTAATCGCGCTTACGGAGCCAGACGGTCGCGACCAGCGCGGCGATCACCACCACGGCCGCCACGCCCAGCACCGCCACCCCGACGTACACCTGAAGCACCGCGCCCAGCACACCACCGCACACCAGCGACGACCACAGGGCCACCTGCTGACGGTACGGCGCCCACGAGCCGCCGAACAGTGCATCGACCAGGCGGTGGGCGGACTTCACCACCGCGCCCGTCATGTAGGTGACCCCGAGCGAGACCTCGCCTCGGGTGTGGAAGACCGAGTTCATGGCGCCCATCGCCGCCGTGACCACCGCCAGGCCCACCGGCACACCCAGGACCGAGGCGGAGGTGACCAGCTGCAGCGTCAGCGCGATGAGCAGGAGCAGTGCCACGAGACTGAGCACCGCCGGCCGGTCGTCGAGATTGCGGCGGCGGGTGACCAGAGCGCCGCCGGCCGCGCCGAGGAAGAACGAGACCAGCACGACCGCGGCGATGCCCGCTCCGCCGAGATCGCCCTCGGCCAGACTCACCACCATCCGGGTGGAGTTGCCGCTCATGAACGACACGAAGTAGCCGCCCACCTCAAGGAATCCGACGGCGTCGACGAACCCCGCGGTGGCGGCGAGTACCACCGCGAGTGCCTTCTCGCGTCTACGCAGGTCCAGCATCGACCCCGCTCCGCCTCCCGAACCGGTTCACCGTATGACGGCGCCCGGTCAGGACTGGTCGTGACCGAACAGCGCCGGCAGCGTCCCCTCGTGGGCGACGCGCAGCTCGTCCACGGTGAGGGTGAACTGGTCCTGGACCTCGAACGTGTCCGAGTCGGTGTCGGTCACACCGATGCGGGTGTGCGGGATGTTCTGTGCGGTGAGCATCTGCTGGAAGCGGATCTCCTCGCCGCGGGGCACGGACACGATCACACGTCCGGCCGACTCGGAGAACAGCCACACGAACGGGTCCGCGTCGGCGGGCAGCACGACACGCAGGCCGCACTCGCCCGCCAGCGCCGACTCGACCAGCGCCTGGGCGAGGCCGCCCTCGGACAGGTCGTGAGCGCCGGTGATGAGGCCGTCCTTGGAGGCGGTGGTGAGGATCCTCCCGAGGGTGGCCTCCCACTTCAGGTCGACGGTCGGGGGCATACCACCGAGATGGTCGTGGGCGACCTGTGCCCAGATCGAGCCGTCCAGCTCGTCGCGGGTCTCGCCCAACAGGTAGATGCTCTCGCCCGGGGTGTCGCCGAACGCGGTCGGGGTGCGGCGGGCCACGTCGTCGATCACGCCGAGGACTCCCACGACGGGGGTCGGCAGGATAGGAGTGGTGCCGGTCTGGTTGTAGAACGAGACGTTGCCGCCGGTGACGGGGATACCGAGCTCGGCGCAGCCGTCCGCCAGTCCGTGGACGGCCTCACGGAACTGCCACATCACGCCCGGGTCCTCCGGCGAACCGAAGTTGAGGCAGTTGGTCACGGCGACCGGGGTGGCGCCGGTGACCGCCACGTTTCGGTAGGCCTCCGCCAACGCCAGCCGGGCGCCGGTGTACGGGTCGAGCTGGGTGTAGCGGCCCGAGGCGTCGGTCGACAGCGCGATGCCTCGGCCGGATTCCTCGTCGATGCGCAGGACGCCACCGTCGGCGTTCTCCGCGAGGATCGTGTTGCCGCGCACGTAGCGGTCGTACTGATCGGTGATGAAGCCACGTGAGCACAGGGCCGGGCTGGAGACCATGTCCAGCAGGGTCTGGCGCAGCTCGTCACCCGTGGACGGGCGCTTCAGGTTCTCGGTGGTGTCGGCCTGCAGGGCATCCTGGCCGGCCGGTCGCTCGACGGGCCGCTCGTAGACCGGGCCCTCGTCGGCGATGGTCTCGGGCGGGGCGTCCAGGACGATCTCGCCCTTGAACTCGATCGTCAGGCGGTCACTGTCAGTGACCTCGCCGATGTCGCTGGCGAGCACGTCCCAGCGGCGGCACACCTCCATGAACGCGTCGACGTTCTCCGGGGCCACGACCGCGCACATGCGCTCCTGCGACTCACTGGAGAGGATCTCGGCCGCGGTCATGCCCTCGGCGCGCAGCGGGACGTTGTCCAGCACGATGTGCATGCCTCCGTCGCCGGCGGCGGCCAGCTCGGAGGTGGCGCACGCCAGGCCGGCGCCACCGAGGTCCTGGATGCCCACCACGAGCTTCTCGCGGTACAGCTCGAGGCAGCACTCGATGAGCACCTTCTCGGCGAACGGGTCGCCCACCTGCACACTCGGCAGTTTGCGGGGCTTGACCGGCTCGCCGTCCGCATCCACGTCGAAGCTCTCCGACGCGAGGACGGAGACGCCACCGATGCCGTCGAGACCGGTGCGGGCGCCGAACAAGATGATGCGGTTGCCGGTTCCGGAGGCGAACGCCAGATGCAGGTCCTCGACCCGCATCACACCGGCGCACAGTGCGTTGACGAGCGGGTTGCCGGCGTAGGACTGGTCGAAGACCGTCTCGCCGCCGATGTTGGGCAGTCCGAGGCAGTTGCCGTAACCACCGATGCCGGCCACCACACCGGGCAACACCCGCTGGGTGTCGGCGGCATCTGCAGGGCCGAAGCGCAGCTGGTCCATGACGGCCACCGGGCGGGCGCCCATCGCCATGATGTCGCGCACGATGCCGCCGACGCCGGTCGCAGCGCCCTGATAGGGCTCGATGTACGACGGGCTGTTGTGGGATTCGACCTTGAAGGTCACCGCCCAGCCGTCGCCGATATCCACCACGCCGGCGTTCTCGCCGATGCCGGCGAGCATGCGGGACCGCATCTCCTCCGTGGTGGTCTCGCCGAAGTAGCGGAGGTGCACCTTCGACGACTTGTACGAGCAGTGCTCCGACCACATGACGGAGTACACGGCCAGTTCGGCATCGGTGGGACGCCGACCCAGGATCTCGCGTATCCGTGCGTACTCGTCCTCCTTGAGGCCGAGCTCGGCCCAGGGCTGGACGAGATCAGGGGTGGCGGCTGCGTTCGCGGTCGAGTCGACGAGATCGGTCACGGTGCCGAGTCTAGTCGGGATCGCCGCACCGACGAATCCGCTCCCGTCGCGGGGCCGTACGGGCCGCTATGCGGACAGGACCTCGAACGTCAGACCGCCGCGCTCGACCCGCTCCAGCAGGGCGTCTCCCATCGCCTGCGCGGTGGTGAGCTGCCCCGACAGCGCCGGCAGATCGTCGAACGCCAGGCACAGGCCGGACTCGGCGAGCATCATCGAGGTCTCGGTGTAGCCGGGGTCGCCGCCGGAGACCCGCGTGATGACCCGCCGGCCGCCGGCCAGCGCCACGAAGGTGACGTCGAACGAGGACCGGGCGCGACGCGACTCGCTCGGCCCGGCGCCCCGCTCGATCCGGCGCAGGATCTGGGAACGGATGGGACCGACCTGTGAGCCCAGGGCGACCGCCCCCACGCCGACCATCCCGACGGTGGCCGTGACAGGAGAGCCGAGCGAGGCGTAGTGGGTGTAGGTGAAGTCCGGACCGTAGCTGTCGAGCGCGGCGGCCGAGCGCAGGATGACCTGCGGATCGATCGTCGGCAGCGGCACGAGCCACCGGTCCAGCACGTCGTCGCGGTGCGGGCGGCCCTGTACGGACTTGATCCGGCGACCGGGAACCTTGCCCTCCTTCTGACGCCGCATCTTGGCGACCTTGGCGGCCTCCCGCAGTCGCGCGAACTGGCCGATCGCCGAGTGAAACGTGCCGCCCGAGAACTGCGCGTCGGCGTGGACCGCCCCGTAGATCGCCACCGGCACGCCCTCCGGGACCTGCTTCATGGTGTAGAACACGCCCAGGTCGTGCGGGATGGAGTCGAAGCCGCAGGCATGGACGAGACGGGCGCCGGAGGCCTGCGCCGCGTCGTGGTACTCGAGGTACATCCGGTCGACGAACTCGGGCTCGCCGGTCAGGTCCACGTAGTCGGTGCCGGCCTCGGCGCACGCGGCGACCAGCGGTTCGCCGTACTCGAGGTACGGCCCGACGGTCGTGATGAGCACGCGGGTCGACCGGGCCATCTCGGCCAGCGAGGCCGTGTCCTGGGTGTCCGCCACCACGATGCCCGGCGCGGGGACCTCCGGCATCTCCGCGGCGAGCCGCGCGGCGACCGCGTCGAGCTTGGTGCGGTTACGGCCGGCCACCGCCCAGGAACCCCCCTCGGGCATGTTCCGCAGCAGGTAGTCGGCCACCAATCCCCCGGTGAACCCGGTCGCGCCGTACAGGATGATGTCGAACGACCGGTCGGACGTGCCCTGGGATCGCGCGCCTCGGGATTCGGGCTGGTTGCTGGTTTCGCTCATCCCACGGTTCTACCGCATCCGGCGCGATTCGCTTCCGTTCCGGCACCGACGACGGCCACCGAGGCGGCCCGGACACACGGTGAGCGTTCGAACCGGCGTCACGGCCGACCTCCGTCGACCCGGCATCACGCCGACCCCCTGAGAATGAGTTTTCGCCCACACTCCTGAAAAGATGAGATTTTGCATAATTCTCAAAGGATGATGGGACGAAGCGAGGGCCATCCCGGTCATCGCCCAATCCGAAGGGAGACCTCCTGTGGACCTCACAGGCTCGATCGCAGAAGTCACCGTCCCGCTCAGCACGGACATGCTGGGAAGCCTCGGAGCAGGCACCGGATCGTCCGCTGTTGACACCCTTCTCGCGCTTCCGTTCTACCTCGCCAACCAGGCCCTCGGGATCATCGGCGCGTTTGGCGCGGACCTCGGCAGCTCCGGCTTCTGACGGTCCTGACCATGACGGAGCGCCCGCCGGCGCAGTCGCCAGCGGGCGCTTCTCCATGGCCGCACGCTCAGGCCCGGCCGGCTCGATCAGCATTGGCCGACCGGATCCTGGTCAGGCTGTGACGGTTGCGTCAAGCACCGAGAGGAACAGCCCCAGCCCGTCGTCGGACGGCCCGGTCAACGCATCGATCGCGTGCTCGGGGTGCGGCATGAGCCCCACCACGCGCCCGTTGGCGGAGGAGATGCCGGCGATGTTGTTGGTGGAGCCGTTGGGCGCCTCGCCTGCGTAGCGGAACACCACGCGCCCGTCGCCCTCGAGCTGCTCGATGGTCTCGGCCGAGGCCATGTAGCGCCCCTCTCCGGATTTGAGGGGGATGAGGATCTCGGCGCCCGTGTCATACCGCGAGGTCCAGACGGTGTCGGCGTTCTCGACGCGCAGCCACTCGTCGCGGCAGATGAAGTGCATGTCACGATTCCGGCCCAATGCGCCGGGCAGCAGTCCCGCCTCGCACAGGATCTGGAATCCGTTGCAGATGCCGAGCACCGGCATGCCGCCCTCCGCGGCCGTGATGACCTCGCCCATGACGGGGGCCATGGAGGCGATCGCGCCGCAGCGCAGGTAGTCGCCGTAGGAGAAGCCGCCGGGGACCACCACGGCGTCAACACCCTTGAGATCGGCGTCGGCGTGCCAGAGGGAAACGGCCTCGGCGCCGGAGCGGGTCACGGCGCGGGCGGCGTCCACATCGTCGAGAGTGCCGGGGAAGGTGATGATCCCGATCCGGGCGCTCACGCCAGAACCTCCGTGCGGACGACCTTCCAGTCCTCGATCACGGTGTTGGCGAGCAGCGACGAGGCGATCTCCTCGAGCTCGGCGTCCGACACATCGTCCGAGACCTCGAGCTCGAAACGCTTGCCCTGGCGGACGTCGGTGACACCGCCGTGGCCCAGGCGGCCCAGGGCCCGGTGGATGGCCTGCCCCTGGGGGTCGAGGATTTCGGCCTTGGGCATGACTTCGACGACGACTCGGGCCACGGTGGGAACTCCTCGTTCGGGCTGGTACGCGGGAAACGGCCCCGATCGGGCCGGGACTCACCCGCCGATCCTACCCGGCAGCGGGCGGGGTACCGAACACTCAGGCCACGCCCACCAGCGCCACGGGCGACCATTCATATCGGGCCGGGCGAGCGTCGTGCTTGTCGACTGCCAGGTCCACGGCGTCGAGCAGCGCTGAGCGCGGGGCCGCGCGGTCGAGGTGCTTGGCCGAGACGTTGAGCCGGACGAGCCCCCCGGATGCCGCGATACGACCGGCTGCGGTCACCAGCGCGCGGCACCACCACCCGTCGGCGATGAACCCCTCCCCCATCGACAGCATCCGCCCGCGCTCGACGGAACCCCGGACCAGGTCGTGTATCCCGGCCAGATCGGCGCACACGCGAAAGCCCGCGGCGGGCAACGCCTCGAGACAGCCCGGGGAGGCGTTCCAGCGCGGGGGCGCGAAGAGCCTGGTGCGCAGTCCCATGTCGGCCATGAGCCGGTCGGCGGCGGCCAGACGCACGGCGGCCTCGGAGGCGCCGATGGACGCGAACTCGGGGCGGCGGCCCTTGGTGGCGGCGTCGTCGTAGCCGCCGAGCACGATCGCATCACCCTGGCGGCGCCTGTGGCGCAGCCAGTCCTGTGTGCCCCGGTCGGCGGCGAGCTCGTACTCGCG
>CAMNYG010000082.1 GCA_946570335.1 uncultured Dietzia sp.
GCGGCTCAGCCGCTCTCGGCCTGGGCGGGGCAGCCGCCTCCAACCCGCACGCGATGCAGGGCATCGAGAACGGGATCAATGACGGCATGAACACGGCCAAGGATCAGGCAGCCGGGTCGATCAACGATCTGAATATCCCGGGCGTCCCGCCGATCTACTTCAACTGACCGGCGCAAAGACCCAGGGGGTAGCCATGAGTGATGACGATCCGGGCGGATGGTTCGAGGACTCGTCAAACTCTGACGACGGTCAAGGGGGCACACAGCCGACTGAACGCCGACTGGAGGCTGTGCCGGAAGCGCTCGACGGTTCGGACTATCACCAATGGTTCGACGAGCCGGACGCTACCCCTGAACCGCCTGTCGCGTCCGCCGCTCAAGGCGGAGCTGCACCGTCTACGGCTCGAGCAAAGGTACTGTTCGTCGGCGTAGTCGTCGCCGTCCTGGTCATCATTGCAGGTGGGGCGCTGTTCCTGTCGACCGTTCTGGGGAACGATGAATCGTCCCAAGCGGCACCGGTGACAGTGCCTCCCACCCCCACTGCCGAGCCGGACTCGACAATTGCGGCAGATGCCGAATGTGAGACGAGTCGGGAAGGGAGTGTCACCACGGGCCGCGGCTCTGGAGACACCGACTCGGTAGCCGGGGTGGTGCTGGCTTTCCAGCATGCCTACTACGTCGAGCGGGACGCCACGAACGTCGAGTCGCTTCTGAGTGAGGACTCGAAGATCACCGACTTGGAGGCCCTGCAAAAGGGGATCGACACGGTTGATAAGGGCACCAAACACTGCTTGGAGATCTCGACCGACGACGAGACAGCCCAGGTCGAGCTGACAGAAATAGCGCCGGACGGCACCGAGACCGTCTATATGCAGCGCGTAACCACCACCAGTGAAGACGGGGACGTCCAGATCGTGTCGATCGAGGACGCCTCATGACTGCTCCCACCCATGGCGAAAGAAGGACTCCGGTGACTTTGAAGCGCGCAACCCAGACCGTGGCGGTGCTCACGTTGTCATCGGTCGTTGCGACTGTCCAGGCCGGTGCTGGCCTGGCGCAGACGACCACGACCGCTCAGTCATCGACGGCTCCGTCGTCGTCAACGTCTTCGACGCCACTGACGTCGACTGTGGAGGTCTCCACCTCCACGACGTCGACCTCCGAGGTTGAGCTGCCCGAGAGCGGGGAATGCCCGCTGGTGCAATTGGTGGCGATCAACGGCACCACCGAGTCGTCCAAGAACGAGTACGTGGACGCTGACACCGGGTGGATGGCCAGGGTGGTTAGTCCGGCAGTACGGGCGGCGAACGCCGACGGCACCGATCGGATGACGCGCACCTATGTGCCGTATCCGGCGAGCTTCGGTGGGTTCGTCCCGTCCGAGGACCAGGCCAGCTACGCCGAGAGTGTCACGACTGGCATCGAGAACGGCAAGAAGCTCATCGCCGAGACCGTCGAGCGGTGCCCGGAGACGAAGATATTCATCTCCGGCTACAGCCAAGGTGCACAGGTTGCGTCGGCTCTTGCCCGAGACATCGGCTCCGGTGAAGGTCCAGTCGACCCGGAGCAGCTGGCCGGCGCTGCCTTGATGAGCGACCCGACCAGAGCGCAGGACGCTCCGGTCTTCCAGAGTGGCTCCGACCAGAGCACCCCGGGCACGGTACCGGGCACCGAGGGCACGGCGGTGTCCTCGATCAGCCTCGGCGGAAGCGCCCCGACCCCCGAGGGCCGCGGGATCTCGCCGAATACCTCGGCGCCGGATTTCGGCGCAGTCGCCGACCGGGTCGCATCCTTCTGCGTGCCAGGCGACCTGGCATGTGACACCCCACCGGGATCGGACCTGTTCCAGGTGGTGGCGAATATCGCCGGGCAGAGTGAGGCGGGATCAGACCCGGTCCAGGCATTGACCAACGTTGCGCAGGTAGCCGGCCAGTCAGTGCTGTTCACCGCAGCCGAGACGATTGCCGAAGACGTCGAGTACACCGAGACGAGCGGATTCACGATCGCCCCGGCCAGTCAGGGCAACACGACCCTGTCGCGGATGGCCCGATACAGCGACCCCACCCGGTCCGAGAACCAGAATGATCCCACCGCCCTCCTGGTCGAGGCGGGGACCAAACTCGCCGGTATGGCACTGGGCGCCTCGATCACCGTGGCGAAAAAGACGCTGACACCCGAGAACATCGCGCAGATCGCGCTTGCCGGGGCGACCGCGCCGCAGGCCGGGGCGGCTGCGCTGGTCGCCAAGCTGGCGGTGGCGGCATCCGAGGTGATCACTCCGGCGACGGTGAACTCGGGTCTGCGGCGGGTAGCCGGAGAGATCGAGCAGACCGTCACCGGCACCACAGGCCTGGTAGACATCGCGACCCAGACCGAGACCTGGAATGCCATCGACGCACACGGGATGTACGACCGAACACCCTTCACCGCCTCCGGTCAGTCGCCAGCGTCGCTCACGCAACAGTGGGCCGTCGCGGCGGCCAGCGACATCGCGGTCGCACGCGGACTGGAGCCCATCAGCCAGCCAGGCCCGACTACCGGCAGCGACCGGATGGAACTCGTCCGGTCCGGTGCCAGCGAGGACCAGCTCGAGCAGCTCGCGACCAGGGCGCAGACCGCCGACCGCACCGGCCTATCGGAGGCACTTGCCTCTGTGACGGCGTGAGCGTCCCACACGACGAAGCCAGAAGGGAGACGAACATGACGAGTGCACACAAGCACTTAGAACCGTCGTCAAATCCTGTGCCGCAATGGCTGGCGGTGCCCACCGAGAGCGACCGCGCCCCGGTCTGGGAAACCCCGGTGACGCGCAAACCAGGTCGGGCACCGGCGATCTGGCTGCTGGGCGCCCATGGTGGTGCTGGCGTGTCGACGGTGGAGTCGATGTGGGATCCGGCCGCCGACAGCCGTCGAGGCTGGCCGGCCGCAGAATCGGCGCCGTTTGTGGTCATCGTGGCCCGGATGCACGTCACGGGCCTAGACGCCGCCCATCGCCTGTGCCTTCAACATCAGGCTGGCGAGGTCGGCGGCTGCGAGCTTCTGGGCCTGGTCACCGTCGCCGCCGCCCCGGGAAAACCGGCGCTTCCCCTGGTTCGTCGGCGTGAGCTCGTCGCGGCAGCGGCGGGCGCCAGCTGGCATATCGACTGGGTTCCCGACCTTCTGACCACAGCTCCAGGAGAACTCGCGAGCTGGCAACCCGGGTACACCCCTCCGGCGACGAAGCGATTCGCCGCCCCACCCCCGTCCACCGAAGCGGTGCCCGCGTCGGTGGTCTCTGCCGCCGAGTCGGTGTTCGCCGCAGCGGGTGAGCACTGGCAGCGCCGAAACCATCCCTGACCCCACTATCCATCACCACCGCACAGTCGAGGAGAACACCATGCTTGTCGAAACCATCCACGCCGCCAGTCCGGTCGCCGAGCAGATCATCGCCGTGGGCGAGAACCTCTCACCCCAGGAGATTCCCGGAGCCGGACAGAAGGTGGACACCGCGCTGAGCTACTTCATGTGGGGCTGCATCGCGATCGGTGTCATGGGCGTCATGGCCGCCGGCGCCTACTTCATCATGGCCCGGTCATCAGGACGCGGTGACGAAGTGCAGGGCACCGTGGCCCGCATCATCGGAGGCTGTCTGACGATCATGCTGGCTGGTCCTATCGTCAACGCGTTGGTGTCCTGAGTCGTGCTCGCCGATGTGGTCCTCGTGGTGGCCCAGGACCCGGGAGCGGTACTACCGCCCACCAGTCCGGTCGGGCCACCGCAGGAGGCCATGACCCGCTTCACCCAGGCCGTGGGCTGGGTCAAGTGGGGCGCGACGGTCGTCCTAGTCGCCGGCGTTCTGGCACTCGGCTCACTACTGGTCGTCGACAACCGGCTGGTGGACCAGTACGGGCCGTCGATCCAAGCAATCACGATCAAGGTCGTCGTGGGGTGTCTGATCGTCGCCTGCGCAGGCCACATCGCGGACGTATTCATCTAGAAGGAGCCCTCAGTGTCTGTGCATCAACGCCTTCTGGCTGCCGTGGCGGTGGCTCTACTGACTGCCACAAGTGCCTGCTCAAATGATGAGCAGGTCCCGGCCGAGGAAGTGGACATCACCACCGCTCCGCAGGATCTGACCTGGCGCAACGTCTCGGGGCTCGAGGTACCGACCTCTCGTGAGGACGGTCCCGCACGAACCTCGCCACCCCAGGGGTACAGCAACACTCCGCAGGGCGCCGCGCTCGCAGCAGCCAACGGCCAGGCTGCCCTGGCTACGGCGCCGGACTCGACCTGGCCCGACGTGGTGCGCACAGTCACCACACCAGGACCAGGCCGCGACCAGTGGGCACAGGCACGGGTGCTGATGAGCGTGTCCGGCGCCGTGGACGAGTCGGTGGCACCGACCTTCTCCGGATTCAAGGTCACCGAGTACACGCCGGAGAAGGCGATCGTCCTGCTGGCCACAACCACGCCGCCGCCGGCGGGTGAGCAACACCCACTGCTGACCGCGTACCCGGTGCAGCTGGCCTGGACCGGAGCGGACTGGAAGCTCGTTCTGCCCACGCAGAACGACGACGTCGACGCCGCCGAGATCGACTCTCTTGAAGGCTTCACGACCTGGGATGAGGACGACTGATGACCAAGAAGACCTGGATCGCAGGCGGGACAGTGCTGATTCTGGTGCTGCTGGTGCTGACTGTGGTCATCGCAACGACCGGTCGCGATGAACAGACCACTCCGTCGGCGCCCAGCTCGGAACCGTCCCCTGCCCCGTCTGCACCGGCCGCGCAGCCGGGACGGGTGACCAGTGACCTCGTGGGACGACAAGTGAGCATCGTCGATGCTCCCGCAGGACAGCCTCTGGACCAGACTGGCGAACCGTCGGCGTTTCCTACCGGGACGGACGTGGTTGCCGCACCTGCCGGGCTTGAGCTACAGCAAGTTCCCAGCGGGGTCACCGTGATGGTGTCACCCTCAGATGGACCTACAGGTACGGAACAGGGCGTGTTGACGGGCTACGCTCACTCCCCGACTGGAGCCGCCGTCCTGACTGCCAACTACATCGCGTTGGGCATCGAGCTCGGCCCGGCCTATGCCGACTTCCTCGACCGATACGCCCGCGAGCTCGTCGCGGAAGATCCGACGGTCATAGAAGAAATCCGAGCCCGTGGGCACGCCAACGACGGCAGCGCTTTGCCAGCCGCGGAAGGCTTCGTGGCGCCGCGGTGGTTCCGCTTCAGTAACTGCACACCGGAGTTCTGCACTGTCGAGGCCGCGATGCCTTCGGTTGCTGACGCAGTGGGTCAGGTCGACACGATCGACATCAGCGCCACCGCACACCCGGTGGTCCGGGTGTCTATGAAGTGGGATGACGAGCAGTGGCAGATTCTGTCCGGTCGATCACTTCCCCCGATCGAGGAGATCGATGGGTCGTGGGCACAGTGGAACTGAGATACCTGCACAAGGCTGCACTAGCTATTGCACTCGCTGTCCTGCTTTCTGTCATCGGGGCAGGACAGGCGTTGGCGCAAGACGACGAGCCTGCTGGGCAGAATGACTTCCAGAGCTTCTACGACGACTGCCGTGACGGTGAACTCAACGGAAGCTTCCTCGATGGCGGCGTGCTCGGCGGGGCTGGAGCCAAGGCGCTACGCGACTCTGCGCACGCTGGCGGCTTGCGTGAGATGGCCACTGCTCCCATGAACGCGACGATGAACGCATTCTGTAACACTGCGGGCGCGGTGATGAGCCCCACGGATGCGATCGAAGCAGCCACTTCAGGATTCTGGGGCGACCCGATCGGTGACTTCGTCAAGTCCCTGCTCGAGGGCAACGCGCAGTCGTTGTCGCTGATCATGACGATGTGGATCAAGGAGTCTCCCTTCTCCGGGGCAGATTTCGCCTCCTCTGTCGAGGGGATCTTCAACCTCACGCTGTGGGCTCAGTCGCTGTTGTTCGTTGTGTCGTTGATCGTGGCTGGAACCCGAATGGCGGTAGCTCGAAATCGCGGGCTGGGGGACGGTTTCGAGGACGTCGGCCAGGTGGTGTTCAACTTCATCCTGGCCGGTGCCGCCCTACCGGCAGTCATCCTCGCGATGCATCTGGCCACTGACGCCGTGTCAGCTCAGTGGCTCGAAGACGGACTGGGGGGTGACCCCGCAGCGACGATCAATTCGGTTGCGTTGATCGACGAGGAGACCGGTCTTGGCCCTGCCGCCGTACTCATCCTCGTGGTTTTCGCCCTACTAGGCGCGCTAGCCCAACTCGTGGCGCTTGTCGTCCGTGAAGGGCTCCTGGTGGTGGTAGTGGGCCTGCTCCCACTGGCGGCGGCGTCGTATTCGCTGAGCACCGGCAAGCAGGCCTTCAAGACGATGATCGGGTTCATTGTTGCGGCGTTGCTGTTCAAGCCGGTAGCCACACTGTTGTACCTGACAGCCTTCTGGCTCAGCTCTGGCGCCGAGGCTCCATCGGTGATGGAGGCGGTGTCCTCGATGCTGCTGCTGGCAGCG
>CAMNYG010000083.1 GCA_946570335.1 uncultured Dietzia sp.
GGGGGCGGTAGCCCGGCACCACCGGTAGCGGCCACCGGTGTCAGCCCGCGACGACCGGCTCGGCCCGGATCGCGGCCAACCCGTTGATCTCCCGCCAGTAGCGGTCGCTCGTCTCGGCGCCGGTGTCCAGGCGCAGCAGGGAGCGTTGGTCCACGGCGTAGACCTCCCGTCCGGCCGCGGCGACCGCGGTGACGGGGCCGGAGATGTTGCGCTGCGAGAGCGGCTCGGTGATCGCCCCGTCGACCGAGATGGTCACGACGGGGGCCTCCGCGGTGTCCCGTCCCACCACGACGGTCGACCGGTCACGCCAGGCCACCGACGTCGCGGTCTGGCCCAGGGTCCGGCCGATCTGCCGGAACGTACCGGCGATCGGCTGGCCCGTCTCCTCCGACAGCGCGCCGATGAACACCTGACCGTCGGCGACCACGGCGATCCGGGCCCCGGACTGGTCTATCCGCAGGTCCGAGATCGTGTCCCCGAGGGCCAGGATCGGCCTCGCATCCATGGATTGAACCGACGGTTCGCCGCCACCGATCCCGATCCGCAGCAGGCGGGTGCCGTCGACAAGAGCCCACACCCGGCCGTCGACGGGATGGAAGGTCGGGCCGGCCACCGTGCGGGCACTGATCGCCTCGACCGGTTCCGAGTCGAGGGCGCCCACCATGAGGCGGCGCCCCCCGGCCTGGGCGTCTCCGGTGACCACGGCCACGGTGCGGCCGTCGTACGACATCGCGGCGCGACGTCCCCCGCGGATCTCCGACCAGGGGCTGTCTGCCGGGCGGGCGCCGCCGGCTTCGAGTCGCACGAGCCCGTCGGCGGCGGTGAGGGCGTATTTCATGGGCTCGACGGCCGGGTAGGGGTTGAAGTCCCGTACGTCCTCGGTGGTCCACCCCTCGCTGTACCGCTCGTCGAGGGGGGCGCCGTCGCGCTCCAGACGATAGGGCCCCGGGACGTCGGACCGGGCGAGGGTCCAGACGACCTGCGCCGCGAACTGGGTGGTGGCCTGGCTGCTCAGTACCGGCAGTCCGGTGAAGTCGATGGTGGTGCCCGGTCGATCTTCACCGTCGTCGGACTCGGCCGGCCGAACGGACACCGACGCCGGGACACGGGAGAGCACGGCGCCCTCCAGCGACTGTCGTGGTCCCGTGGCGAGCAGGTTGACGAGAGCGTAGCCGAGGTCGGTGCGGTCCGCGGCGGTCCAGCGCGGGTCCGGGACGAGGGAGTCCGCGGACCCGGCGAGGAAGAACAGCTCACGCTGGGCGTAGGTGGAGAAGAACTCCGATTTCTCGATCACCACGCCGGGCGGGAGTTCGTCGATCCGCCACTGACCGTCGGTGCGGGTGAGTCCGATGGTCACCTCGACCTGCCCCACGTCGTCGCGGAAGATGCCGCCCGGGTCGAGCGAGCCGACCTTCTCCCCCCGCAGCGTGTATTCGGCGCGATCGGCGGTGCGGCCTCCTTCGGCGCTGAGGTCGGCGCGCAGCACGATGATGGTCTCCGCCGAGTCGTCCCAGGTCTCTGCAGCCTCCGGGGTGAGGAACTGCCGCGCGGCGGCATGTCGTTGGTCCACGATGGCCGAAGCCTTGATGAAATCCCGGACCAGGAGGTCGGGCTCCTGGTCCGGGACGGGCGTGGGCACGGACAGGTCCGGTGAGCCCGGAGAGAACGTGTCGATGACCTGGGGCGACGACGACGAGGGCAGCGTCGCGCAACCGGTGGTCGCCAACCCGGTGACGCACAGGAACGTCACCAGGAGCGTCAGGAGCCGACCGCGTGTCATCTCTCACCGTCCCTGGTGTCGGGCACTCGATCGAGCGGGGGCGGCGAGTGGCTGCGTGCCCGCCGCGCCTCGTCTTCCGGGGTGAGTGGCAGGGGGCTGGAGGTCAGGGTCCCGCCGTGGTGCCTGGGGATCGTCAGGCGGAAGCACGAGCCCTCACCGGGGCTGCCCCAGCAGTCCAGTCGGCCGCCGTGCAGCTTGGCGTCCTCGAGCGCGATCGCCAAGCCCAGTCCGGTCCCACCGGAGCGGCGCACGCGAGACGGGTCGGCCCGCCAGAAGCGGTTGAAGACCAGGGCCTCCTCCCCCGGTTTGAGCCCCACGCCCCGGTCCCGGACCGAGACCGCCAGGGCGGCGTCGGAGCCGCGCATGGTGACCGTGACCGGCTTGGACTCCGAGTGATCGAGAGCGTTGGCGATGAGGTTGCGCAGGATCCTCTCGACGCGCCGTGAGTCGACCTCGGCCATGAGCGGCTCGTCCGGGATGTCGAGTTCGACCTCGACCCCGGCGGACTCGGCGATGTGGGAGACGGTGCCGACGGCGTCCTCCACCGCGGTGCGCACGTCCATCTCCGCGACCGACAGCTCGGCCATGCCCGCGTCGTGTCGGGAGACCTCGAGCAGGTCGGTGAGCAGGCTCTCGAAACGGTCGAGTTCCGATTCGAGCAGCTCGACCGCGCGCTTGGTGGGCGCGTCGAGGTGTTCAGCCGAGTCGGAGATGATGCTGGCGGCCATGCGGACGGTGGTCAGCGGGGTGCGCAGTTCGTGGGAGACGTCGGAGGTGAACCGCTTCTGCAGGTCACCGAACTCCTCGAGCCGGGTGATCTGGTCGTACAGGCTCTGCGCCATGTCGTTGAACGCCACCGCCAGCCGCGCCACGTCGTCCTCGCCGCGGATGACCATCCGTTCCTTGAGGTGGCCGTTGGCGAAGCGTTGGGCGATCGAGGCGGCCTGCCGTACCGGCAGGACCACCTGTCTGGCGACCATCCAGGCGATCGCCGCGGACAACACGATGATCGCCAGCCCTGCGGTCGCGACGATGCCGCGCATGATCCCGAGGGTCTGCTCCTCCGCGATGAGCGGATAGACGAGATACAGCTCGAGCCCCGGGATGGAGGAGTCCGTCGGCGTTCCGATGATCAACGCCTTGGCCGGCTCGCCCCGGAAATCCATGGTGACGTACTGGGAGGCGATCCGTCCGCGTTGGACCAGCGCCTGCAGCTCCGGGGGGACCTGCGCCCCCGAGGGGCTGACCACCTGGCCGCGGCCGGTCTGGTCGGGAATCACGAGGATCGGATCGAACGTCCCCGCGTGGACCGAGTCCCCGCCGGAGGCGAGACCTCGCTCACCGAGGGCACTGCGGGCCTGGTCGAGTCGGGATTGTTCGCTGGTGCCCTCGTCGGTGGCGGCGATCTGGGCCTCCACCGTCAGTCGCAGCCGGCCCGCCTGCTCCTCCGCGGCTTCGAGTTTGGTCGAGAGCAGCTGCGCGGCCATCTGGCTCTGGAGCATGAACGCGATCGTCAGGATCACGCCCATCGACAGCGCCAGGGTCGAGGTGACCACGCGCAACTGCAGCGAGCGTCGCCAGAGGCGGGCGATCCGCGCACCCAGGGCGCCCGGGTCCAGGTCTGCCAGTCGCTCCCGGAGGGTCGGCGACGGGTCCGTCATGTCGCGGGTGTCGCGCTCATCCCCGGAGGACGCCACCGCGCCGTCGGGGCGAGCGGCCGTCACGAGACCGTGCCGGCCTTGTAGCCGACCCCGCGGACCGTGAGGACGATCTCGGGGTTCTCCGGGTCCTTCTCGATCTTGGCGCGCAGGCGCTGGACATGGACGTTGACCAGCCGGGTGTCCGCCGAGTGTCGGTAGCCCCACACGTGCTCGAGGAGGACCTCACGGGTGAAGACCTGACGAGGTTTGCGCGCCAACTCGACGAGGAGGTCGAACTCCAGCGGGGTGAGCGGGATCGGCGTGCCGTCACGGGTGACGGTGTGGGCGGGCACGTCGATCGTCACGTCGCCGATGTGCAGGACCTCACTCGGCTCGGCGTCGTCCCCGCGCCGCAGCCGGGCCCGGATACGGGCCACGAGTTCCTTGGGCTTGAAGGGCTTCATGATGTAGTCGTCCGCACCCGACTCGAGCCCCAGCACCACGTCGACGGTGTCCGTCTTGGCGGTGAGCATGACGATCGGCACGCGGGATTCCGCCCGGATCTCACGGCACACGTCGATCCCGCTCTTGCCCGGCAGCATGAGATCGAGCAGCACCAGGTCGGGCTGGACCGACCGGAACGACTCCATGGCCTGGATGCCGTCTCCGACGACCTCGGTCTCGAACCCCTCGCCCCGCAGGACGATGGTGAGCATCTCTGCCAGGGCGGCGTCGTCGTCGACGACGAGGATCTTTGGGGTCATGGTCACCACTTGATGTCGGCGTATCGTGTCGGGGCGTCAGGTACACGTGCTCCGGGGGGGAACGCTCCCCCACGGCCGGTGTTCCTGCCACTGCGACCTTACCCGTCCGCACCGACGCCACGCGGGCGTGGCGCGGTCTGGCGGTCGGGCCCGCGGTCGCGAGCCGTCAGGACGAGGAGAGCCCGACGACGACGTCGGCCAGTTCACGCACATCGGGCTCCGACCCGAGGACCTTCCAGGGCGATCGCCAGGACGTCTCGGCCAGCTGCCGGTAGGCCCGTGACGTGTCGGCCTGCAGTGCGGAGTCGCGCTCGTAACGGTCGCGGGTCCGACCCGGATCGTCCGCTTCCCTGGAGCCCGCCCGCTCGGCGGCCAGCGCGACCGGGGTGTCCAGCAGGATCTGCAGGTCCGGGGCCGGGAGTCCCAGCCGCCCGAACTCGAGGGCGCCGATCCACTCGACGGCCTCTGCGGCCCGCTCCGCGCCGAGTCGGGCGGCCGTGTACGCGGCGTTCGAGGCCACGTACCGGTCGAGCAGCACCACATCGTTGGCCACGGCCAGAGCGGTCAACTCCCCCAGCGCGGCGTGGCGGTCCACCGCGAACAGCAGCGCCATCGCGTGCGGCGAGTCCGCGGTACCGGCCTGGCCGCCGTGCAGGGCATCGGCGGCCAGGTCGGCGTACAGCGTCCCGTACCGGGGGAAGGCCAGACGCCCCACCTTCAGGTCGCGGCCGGTGAGCTCGGCGACGAGCGCGGTGGTCAGGGTGTTCTTGCCCGCACCGTCGAGTCCCTCGACGACGACCAGTCGTGCGCTCATCGCGCCGTCTCCCCCGCTCCGGGCCACTGTTCGCGATCAGTAGCGGTAGTGCTCGGGCTTGTACGGCCCCTCGACGTCCACGCCGATGTACTCGGCCTGGTCCTTGGACAGGCGGGTGAGCGTGCCACCGAGCGCCTCGACGTGCAGGCGCGCGACCTTCTCGTCGAGGATCTTGGGCAGCAGGTGCACACCGACCGGGTACTGGTCGGCCTTGGTGAACAGCTCGATCTGGGCGATCACCTGGTCGGAGAAGCTGTTGGACATCACGAACGAGGGATGACCGGTGGCGTTGCCCAGATTGAGAAGGCGCCCCTCGGACAGCACGATGATCGAGCGGCCGTCGTCGTCGAACACGAACTCGTCGACCTGCGGCTTGATGTTGATCCGGGTGACGTTCTCCGCGGCCTCGAGGCCTGCCATGTCGATCTCGTTGTCGAAGTGGCCGATGTTGCCGAGGATCGCCTTGTTCTTCATCTTCGTCATGTGCTCGAAGGTGATGATGTCCTTGTTGCCCGTCGAGGTGATGACGATGTCGGCGTCCGCGATCGCCTGGTCGACGGTGACCACGTCGAAGCCGTCCATGAGCGCCTGCAGGGCGTTGATGGGATCGACCTCGGTGACCTGGACACGCGCGCCCTGGCCCGCCAGCGCCTCGGCGCAGCCCTTGCCCACGTCACCGTAGCCACAGACCAGCGCCTTCTTGCCGCCGATCAGGGCGTCGGTGCCGCGGTTGATGCCGTCGAGCAGCGAATGGCGCGTGCCGTATTTGTTGTCGAACTTGCTCTTGGTGACCGCGTCGTTGACGTTCATCGCGGGGAACGGCAGAACGCCCTCGGCATGGAAGTGGTACAGGCGGTGCACACCGGTGGTGGTCTCCTCGGTGACGCCCTTGACCGACTTCGCGATGGCCGTGTACTTGCCGGGGTTGGCCGGGATGGAGGCACGCAGCAGGGCGTGGAAGACCTTCTCCTCGGCCGACCACGCCTCGTCGTCCGACGGCACGGCGCCGGCGGCCTCGAACTCGGTGCCCTTGATGACCAGCATCGTCGCGTCGCCACCGTCGTCGAGGATCATGTTGGGGGCCTCACCCGGCCACGTCATGATCTGCTCGGTGCACCACCAGTACTCCTCCAGGGTCTCGCCCTTCCAGGCGAAGACCGGCACACCGGCCGGAGCCTCGGGGGTGCCCTCCGGGCCCACCACGACGGCCGCGGCGGCCTCGTCCTGGGTGGAGAAGATGTTGCACGAGGCCCAGCGCACCTCGGCGCCGAGCGCGGTGAGGGTCTCGATGAGGACCGCGGTCTGGACGGTCATGTGGATCGAACCGGCGATCCGGGCGCCGGCCAGCGGCTGCTCGGCCGCGTACTCCTCTCGCAGCGCCATCAGACCCGGCATCTCGTGCTCGGCGAGGCGGATCTGCTTGCGGCCCGCCTCCGCGAGCGACAGATCCGCCACCTTGAACTCGA
>CAMNYG010000084.1 GCA_946570335.1 uncultured Dietzia sp.
CTGCAGCCCCGGTTGCGCCAGCAGCCCCGGCTGCGGCGTGCACCGCGGTGACGGCGGGCGCGCCCTTGGTCAGGGTGCCGGTCTTGTCGAACAGGACGGCGTCGACCGTGCGCATGCTCTCCAGCGCGAGCCGGTCCTTGATGAGCACGCCGCCGCGGGCCGCGCGCTCGGTGGCGATCGAGACGACCAGCGGGATCGCCAGCCCCAGCGCGTGCGGACACGCGATGACCAACACCGTGATCACGCGGATCACGGCCTGCTCCGGGGTGCCGACGAGCAGCCAGACGACGACAGTGATCAGTGCCGCGCCGAGCGCGAACCAGAACAGCCACGCCGCCGCCTTGTCGGCGATCCGCTGCGCACGGGAGGAGGAGTTCTGGGCGTCCTCGACGAGTTTCTGAATACCGGCCAGCGCGGTGTCGCTGCCGACCGCGCTGATCCGCACGCGCATCCCGGAGTCGGTGGCGACCGTGCCGGCGACCACGGTGTCCCCCTCGGAGCGCCGAACGGTCTGCGATTCGCCGGTGATCATCGACTCGTCCATGCTTGCCGTGCCCTGCACCACCACACCGTCGGCGGGAACGCTGCCACCGGGTCGGATGATCACAACGTCCCCCACGCGGAGGTCGGCGGGCGAGACGATGACGACGTCGTCGTCGTCAACCTTCTCGGCTTCATCCGGCAACAGTGCTGCCAGGGAGTCGAGGGCCGAGCTGGTCTGGGCGAGGGAGCGCATTTCCACCCAGTGGCCGAGCAGCATGATGACGATCAGCAGCGCGAGTTCCCACCAGAATTCGAGCTCGTGACCGAGCAGGCCGAGCGTCGAGCCCCATGAGGCGACGAACGCGACTGTGATGCCGAGGCTGATCAGCAGCATCATCCCCGGTTGGCGGGCCTTGATCTCGTCCCAGCCGCCAGTGAGGAAGGGTTGGCCGCCCCAGACGTACATGACGGTGCCCAGGATCGGCGCGACCCACAGGCCCCAGCCTGTGACCTCGTAGCCGAGCAGCATGGCGAACATCGGCGAGAACGCGACGGTCGGGATGCCCAGCGCGAGCATGATCCAGAACAGGCGCCGGAACACCTGGACGTGGTGGCCGTGGTTGCCGTGGCCGCCGTGACCAGCATGATCACTGTGTCCCGCATGCCCCGCGTGCGGGTCGTGCCCCGCGTGCGGACCATGGGCCTCGTGCGCATGATGGCACTGCTCGTGATGGCCGTGCTCGGTCGTCATCGTTCCCCCTTCATCTCGGTCCGGGTGTTCCTCACAGCGCCAAACATACCCCAGGGGGGTATATTCCTGTCGTCCTCAGCCAGCCCCGGGAAGAAGCCCCAGAACAGAGCGCCCGGCGCGCGACTACTGCCCGTCGAGCAGCCCCTGCATCTCGTCGATCTCCGCCTGCTGGGTCTCGATAATCGTCCGGGCCATGTCGATCGCCGGCTGGTAACTCCCGTCCTCCACCTCGTCCTCCGCCATGGCCACCGCGCCCTCGTGGTGGGCGATCATCTGCTCCAGGAACAGGTCCGCGGCCTCGGGTCCGGGTGCGTCGGAGAGCTCCTGCAGGTCCTCCTCGGAGAGCATGCCCTCCATCTGCGACATGTCATGGCCGCCGTGGTCTCCCTCCGGCATCATCGGCTCGCCCCACTGCTCGAGCCACTCGGTCAGCTGCGCGATCTCCGGCCCCTGTGCGGCCTTGATCTCCTCCGCGAGCGTGGTGACCTCGGCAGGGACCCCGTCCTTGGCCAGGATGATGTCGCTCATCTCGATGGCCTGCTCGTGGTGCGGCAGCATCATCTGGGCGAACATCACGTCGGCCTCGGAGTGCTGTGACGACACCTCCGACGTACTCATGGCACTCTCGCTGCTCGCCGTGGTTTGGACAGCGGTAGTGGTCTCGCTCTCCGTGCCACTCTCATCGCCGGTGCACGCGGACAATCCCAGCACGGCTACGGCGGCAGCGGCGGTCAGTACAAGCTTCTGTCGATTCATCTGTGGGTACCTTTCTTCGGCAGACCTTCGGGCCCGCGGTTTGACTACCTGGCCGGTCAAGCGAGGTAGGACAGTGTGGTCATCATTCCGGCTTCCTGGTGATAGGCGTTATGACAGTGCATCGCCCACTGGCCGGGGTTGTCCGTGTCGAACTCGATCTCGATGCTGCGCATCGGGCGGATTGTGACGGTGTCCTTGCGGAGTCCGCTGTCCGCGAGCGCGAATGTGTGTCCGTGGAGGTGCATCGGATGGAACATGTCAGACATATTTCGCAACCGCATCCGCACCCGTTCGCCACCGTTTACCTCGAGCGGCGCCGAGTCGGGATGCGCCCGCCCATTGAGAGTCCACCTGTACGGAGACATCGATCCGCCGAGGTCGACGCTGAGGTAGCGGTCATGCCCCTTTCCCGGAAGCCGCACCTCTTCAGCCGGCGAGAGGTCCGTACCCAGCAGTGGCGATCGGTCCAACTCATCGGGCCTCGACTGATTCGGCACGTCACCCATCGCAGTGCGGACGAGGGCCCGAGCGTGTCCGGCCTTCCCTTCGGCGTCGGCGTACATCGGAAAGGCTCCGTCGCCGAGAGTGACCATGACGTCGAAACGTTCTCCCATGCCGATCAACAGGGAGTCGGTCTCGACCGGCATAACCGGGAAGCCGTCCGTGTGGGTGACGGTCATCCGGTGCCCTCCCAGCGCCACCCGGAAGGCGGTGTCAGCCCCCGCGTTGACGAATCTGATCCTGACCCGGTCCCCCGGAGATGCATTCCAGACCTGCATGTCCTCGGAGGGTCGTCCATTGATCAGATAGGTCGGATAGCTGACATCCCCCGCGCTGCCGAGGATCGGCGACATCATCGAGCCATCGCCACCGTACATGTTCATCATGCCGTGCCGCCCCCCGAGATTGCCTGAGCCGCTGACGGCGCCGCCGCCAGCGCCGATCCCCAGGTCACGGGAGACATCGTCCGGCGTGCGCCCCATCCCATCGAGCCAGTCGTCCAGGACCACAACCCATTCGTTGTCGTAATCCCCCGGATCTTCCGGATCATCAATGAGCACCACGCCGTACAGTCCGCGATCCAGCTGCAGTCCCGAATGGGAGTGGTAAAAATACGTGCCCGGATCCGGGGCGGTGAAGTCGTAGGTGAACCTCGAGCCGGGAGCAATCGGCTCCTGCGTTAGCCCGGGCACCCCGTCCATGTCATTGCGCATGGCGATTCCGTGCCAGTGCACGCTGGAATCCTCGGGCAACCGGTTGTCGACAACAATCTGCAGCCTTTCTCCAGCCCTGGCACGGATGAGTGGGCCCGGCAACTGGTCGTCATAGGCCCAGGTGGTGGCCAGTCGTCCGCCGAGATCCACGTCGACCGGGCGGGCCGTCAGCCGCGTGGCGACCACCTTCTGCCCGGGAAAGCGACGCCCCTCTTCAAGACGACGCACCAGGTCCGAGGAGCCCATCACCCGGTTACCTGTAGCGGTGCCCGGACCTGTACACGCGGCCAGAGCCCCGGCACCGGCGAGGAGTGAGCCAAACAGGAATGCACGGCGCGAGAACGACGACGACACACTGCGTGGCTGGACAGCGCGCCACTGGCATTCATCGCTCATGAAGCCCCTCGACAGCGTCAGCCGCTCCACGTGACCGGCTCGTTCCCACTGTTGCGTCGGCAACCCGCCGGCCACGCACCCCACCGAGCACGCTGATCAGCAGAGTCACGACGAGCCCCCACAGGACAACGACGAACGCGACCAGGAGCACTACGTCGATCCAGGTCATGTCGCCCCCTCTCGGTGCTTCGTCGCATCGGCGTGGTGCCGCCTCTTCCCGGCCCGCGGCGGACCGGGCCATCGAGAACCAGTCTCGAACGCCCACCCCAGGATTCGGATGAGGATTTCGTCAAGGTCTGATGAAGTTCGCGCCCGCGACACGTGTCAGGAACAGCGACATGGCGATGATGGATCCATGACCGCACCTCAGCTACGGGCGATGATCGTCGAGGACGAACCGGAGATCGCCGACCTCATCGGCAGCTACCTCACGCGCGACGGGTTCGACGTCTCGACCGCGCATGATGGCCATGCCGCCGTCGGCCTCATCCGAGAGGTCGACCCGGACGTGGTGGTACTCGATCTCGGACTACCCGGGCTCGACGGGATCGAGGTGTGCCGCCAACTGCGCACCTTCTCCGACGCGTACGTCGTCATGCTCACCGCCCGCGCCGAGGAGGTCGACACACTCATCGGGCTGTCCGTCGGGGCCGACGACTACATGGCCAAGCCGTTCAGCCCACGCGAACTCATGGCCCGCATCCAGGTCATGCTGCGCCGCCCCCGGACCACCGGATCGCTGGGCACCCCGACCAGTTCGACCGCCGCGGGCACGGCCGAGCGGCCCCGGGATCTGCGGACCATCGGCGCGCTCACCCTGGACGTCGACGGTCACGAGGTCACCGTCGACGGCACCCCGGTCCGGCTGACCAGGACCGAGTTCGACCTGCTGGCCACACTCACGCGGGATCCCGGCGTCGTGCTGACCCGCGAACAACTCATCGCCGCGATCTGGGGCGCCGACTGGATCGGGGACACGCACCTGGTCGACGTCCACATCGGCCATCTCCGGCGAAAGCTCGGCGACACCGCCGCGCGCGGAGCCTACGTCCGCACCGTCCGCGGTGTCGGCTACCGAACAGGGGATGGACGATGAGCGAGCGCACCAGTTTCGGAACGCGCCTTCTGGCGGCACTCGCGCTGGTCACGGTCGGCTTCGCCATCAGCGCCTGGGTCGTGGGTGCGCTCCTCGCCCCGGGGATTTTCCACGATCATCTCGAGATGGCGGGACTGTCCCAGGACTCCTCCGAGGCGGCCCACATGGAGGAGGCGTTCCGTTCCTCGATGGCCTTGTCGTGGGCGGTCGCCCTGGCCGTCTCCCTGATCCTGTCGCTACTCGTCAGCGGATACATGACGCGGCGCCTACTCCGGTCCATCTCACCCGTGACGCACTCCGTCCGCGAGGTCGCGGCCGGCCAGTACGGGACACGCGTCAACAAACCGGGAATCGGCCGCGAGTTCGACGAACTCGTTGGCAGTTTCAACGAGCTCGCCCGCAGACTCGACGCCACCGAGACGACCCGCAGACGGATGCTCTCGGACCTCGCGCACGAGATGCGGACGCCTCTCGCGACGATCGAATCCCACCTGGAAGCGGTTGAGGACGGGGTCCGCGACCTTGACCCGGCCACGCTGACCATCCTGCGAACGGCCACCGGACGTCTGGAGCGACTCGCCCACGACGTCGGCGCCGTCTCGCTCGCCGAGGAGCACCTCACCCGCCTCGTCACCGCCGAGACCGACACCCACAGCGTCATCGCGGAAGCGGTCGACGCGATCCGACCCGAATACGCGGACAAGGGCGTGGAGATCCTCTCCGACCTCGGCCGTCCCGTCCCGATCACCGTCGACGCCGACCGGATCAATCAGGTGCTCGGCAACCTCCTCCACAATGCACTCCGCCACACCGCTGGTGGCGGAACCGTCACCGTATCCAGCCGCTCGCTGCACGGATACGCGCAGATTGCCGTCACCGACACCGGCGAGGGCATCGCCCCCGAGCATCTGGACCACATCTTCGACCGCTTCTATCGGGTCGACACCGCCCGGGACCGACAGCACGGTGGCAGCGGGATCGGTTTGACCATCAGCCGAGCCCTCGTAGAGGCCCACGGCGGGCGCATCCGCGCGACCAGCGACGGACCCGGACGCGGGGCACGATTCGTGATTGACCTCCCGATCACGTAGCCGGCCGCTCGCGGACGACCTCTGGCGAACGTGACACGCTTCACAAATTGCATGCTCTGCAAACTTGCAGTGACTGCAACTTGAGCGCATTATCGTCTGGCGCACCCCGACGACCCCCTCGACGCCAGCGCCCCCGCCGACCCGGCACCGTCCGGCCTCTGCGAAGCCAAGAAGGCCCGCACCCGCGCAGACCTCGCCCGTGCGGCACTGCTCCTCGCCGCCGAGGAGAGCCTGCACGGCACCACCGTGGAGGCGATCGCCGCCCGCGCCGGTGTCTCACCCCGCACGTTCTTCAACTACTTCGATTCCAAGGATGAGGCGGTCGTCCACCTAGGGGCCGACCGGTTCCGCCGACTGATGTCGACGCTCTTCGACGGTCCGCGGGCCGACGCACGCGGGACCAGGGTGAACGACGACGTCGTCGTCGTCCCCTCCCCCTCCGCCGACCCGATCCTGCGGATCCGGGACGCAATGCTGGACTTCCTCCGCGACTCGGACGCCGACGCGGACGCCTCCGCCGACGACGACCTGATGAAGGCGGCGCTCGAGCGGGACCAGTCGCTGTACGGCACGCTCCACGCGACCATGACCGCGGTCGGCGCCGAGTTCGAGGCCGCCCTGACCACGCGCTACGCCGACGAGGCCGAGCGCGACCGGGCCC
>CAMNYG010000085.1 GCA_946570335.1 uncultured Dietzia sp.
GTGCTCCCGAACATCTTCCTGGACATGGGCAGCGGGGGTGGAGATCTCCAGAACATGCCGTTCGGTGGCACCGCCGTGCTCATCATGGTCTCTGTCGGCCTCGACACCGTGAAGCAGGTCGAAGCGCAGCTGATGCAGCGCAACTACGAGGGCTTCCTCAAGTAAGCGCGTAGCAGCTCGAGCACGTCACTATCTCAGAAAGGCTGGTCCCCACCATGCGTCTCGTCCTCCTCGGCCCTCCCGGAGCCGGCAAGGGAACCCAGGCCGCCCTGCTCTCCGAGAAGCTCGGCGTCCCGCACATCTCCACCGGCGACCTGTTCCGCGCGAACATCTCGCAGGGGACGGACCTCGGCAAGGAGGCGAAGTCCTACATCGACGCGGGGAACCTCGTCCCGGCCGACGTCACCAACCGCATGGTCGCAGCGCGTATCGCCGAGCCGGACGCCACCGAGGGTTTCCTCCTCGACGGCTACCCGCGCAGCGTAGAGCAGGCGGACGCGCTGAAGGTCATGCTCGCCGAGGCCGGCTCCTCACTCGACGGAGTGCTCGAGTTCCGCGTCGACGAGGACACCGTGGTGGCCCGTATGCTGGCCCGCGGTCGTGAGGACGACACGGAGGACGTGATCCGCAACCGGATGGCGGTCTACAACTCGGAGACGGCGCCGCTGCTGGAGTACTACGCGTCGGAGCTCTCGACCATCGATGCGGTCGGCGAGGTCGACGAGATCAACGCCCGCGCGCTCTCCGCACTCGGTCGCTGACCACGGCCGTGTTCGGAAGATCCCGCAAGGGCGCGGTCGCCGCACGTACCCCGGGCGAACTCGACGCGATGGAGGCGGCCGGCCGAATCGTCGGCCGAGCGCTGATCGCGGCACGCGATGCCGCGGTCCCCGGTGCCACCACGGCAGATCTCGACGAAATCGTCGAGCAGCTGATCCGGGATGCCGGTGCCGTGCCGTCGTTCAAGGGATACGAGGGCTTCCCCGGATCCATCTGCTCCTCGGTCAACGAGGTCGTGGTGCACGGCATCCCCGGGTCGTCGACGGTGCTCACCGAGGGCGACCTCGTGTCCGTCGATTGTGGGGCGATCCTCGACGGCTGGCACGGGGACTCCGCGTGGTCCTTCGGGGTCGGAGAGCTCGATCCCGCAGTGCGGGCGTTGAACGACGCCACGAGGGAGGTCCTCGCCGAGGGAATGCTCGCGATGCATCCCGGCAACCGGCTGACCGATGTCTCGCACGCCCTCGAGGTGGCCACCCGACGCGCTGAGGAGCGGCACGGTGTCGCCCTCGGGATCGTGGACGGCTACGGGGGACACGGGATCGGCCGCGAGATGCACGAATGGCCGTTCCTCGCGAACGAGGGCAAGCCCGGCCGAGGGCCGAGGCTCCAGGAGGGCTCGGTCCTGGCGATCGAGCCGATGCTCGTCCTCGGCGGAGAGACGGACACCGAAACCCTTTCCGATGACTGGACCGTGGTGACGGTGGATGGCTCGCCGGCCGCGCACTGGGAGCACACCATCGCCGTGACCGCCGACGGGCCCCGGATCCTCACGCCCCGGCCTCGGGAATGACCGGCGGCTCGGTGCGACACCCGAGAACGAGTTCTTATACGTAGTCTTCTCCGCATATCGTGTGTTCGACGCGAACATCAGGCCATCCTCGAAAGGTGCCGGCATGCTCTCACGCCCTCAGGCTGGTCGTCCGACCCCCTCACTGACGTGGGCCGGGGTCCTTGTCCTCATGGTTCTCGCGCTGATCGCCGGGCAACTCACGAGCGCGTTCGCGCCGTCGGCGGCGGCGCAATCCGTAGCGGACGACGCCGGTGGTTCGCTCATGGCGCAGCCCGGGCCGGGGCCCTTCTACCAGGCGGATCCGGAGGTCTTGTCCGAGGCCAGACCAGGACAGGTCATCAACTCACGTGGCGCCGCGATGCCGGCCTTCGCGGGTTACGGCATCACCGAGATCGCCTACCGGTCGACCGACACCGCGGACCGCCCGATCCTGGCCACCGCGACGGTGGTGCGTCCGCATGATGCGCGTCCCAACGGTCCCGTCCTGAGCTACCAGCACTACCTCAACGCGCTCGGGCAGGGATGCGCGCCGACCGAGACGCTGGTCAATCCGACGGTCGAGACCGTCCAGGACAACGCGATGGCATTCCTCCGGATTCAGCTGGACCGGGGCTGGACTGTGCTCATCCCGGATCATCTCGGTCCGAAGGTCGCGTACCCGGGTGGACAGTTGTCGGCACGGATCGTACTCGACGGGATGCGTGCGGTGCGCGACGACCCGCGTTTCGAATCCGCCGGTAGCAGGTTCGGCGCCCTGGGTTACTCGGGCGGGGGGATCGCCAGTGCGTGGGTCTCGCTCATGCACGACGAGTACGCGCGCGACGTCAACCTGGTCGGTGTCGCCCAGGGCGGGGTCCCGACGGATATGACCACGATGGCCCGCATGATCGGCAACCTCCCACACCCGGCGTTCGGTCTCGCCTTCGCAGCCGCCATCGGTATGGCCCGTGAGTACCCGGACAGCATCCGGCTCGAAGACAAGCTGACCCCGGAGGGGTGGGGGCTGTACGAACAGCTTCGAGGCCGGTGCACCGCGACACTGCTCACCCTGGGGGCGTTCCGGTCGGTTCCCATGGTGCTGGCCGGGGGAGACCTCCTGGCGGAGGAGGGGCTGATGCGCGCGTTCGCGGACAACAGCATCCGGTTGAGCCCCGATGTCCCCCGGGTACCGGTGTTCATGTGGCATGCGAGAACCGATCCACTCGTACCCTTTTGGGATGCGGAGGAGACCGCCAGGCGCTATTGCCGCGAGGGGGCCGCCCTGACGTGGCAGCCGGGCATCGCTCCGGAGCATCTGATGGGGGCGGTCGAGAAGCTCCCCGCGGCCTTCGATTGGTTGCAGCAGCGATTCGACGGGGTCCCGGCGGGCGCCGCCTGCCACGTGTGAGTCCCCGGCGCCGGGATTGGCGCAGAGTGCGGCACTGCCGTAGGCTTATACGTCGGTGTGCCCACCAGCGCACCCTAGTCCGGTAGACGTCACCCGGGGAATCGTGGAGGACCGTAACCAGCATGGCAAAGAAAGACGGAGCCATCGAGGTCGAGGGCCGTGTCATCGAGCCGTTGCCGAACGCAATGTTCCGCATCGAGCTGGAGAACGGGCATAAGGTCCTCGCCCACATCAGCGGGAAGATGCGGCAGCACTACATCCGCATCCTTCCGGAGGACCGCGTCGTCGTGGAGCTCTCGCCCTACGACCTGACGCGTGGCCGGATCGTCTACCGCTACAAGTAAAGACGCTCAACTCCCTGAACCAGCCGCCGGGCCCCTCGCGGGTCGGGCGGGTTCACACCCCCGGACGCGGAGGCCGGGGCCCCGATCGGATCGCTCATCGTGAGATGACCGTCCGGGACGGGGGCGGTCGGGGAGCAGACCTACCGCACGACGAAAGAGAATCGCCATATGGCACGCCTTGCTGGCGTTGATCTCCCACGCGACAAGCGCATGGAGATCGCGCTCACCTACATTTTCGGCATCGGTCGTACCCGATCGCTCGAGATCCTGGAGCGGACGGGCATCGACCCGAACCAGCGCACCAAGGACCTCACCGATGAGCAGCTGACCGTCCTTCGTGACGACATCGAGGGCAACTACAAGGTCGAGGGTGACCTTCGCCGCGAGATCCAGGGCGACATCCGCCGGAAGATCGAGATCGGCAGCTACCAGGGACTGCGCCACCGTCGTGGCCTGCCCGTCCGTGGCCAGCGCACCAAGACCAACGCCCGCACCCGCAAGGGTCCGAAGAAGACCGTCGCCGGAAAGAAGAAGTAATGCCCCCCAAGTCACGCGCTGCGGGCCCCAAGAAGTCGGGTCGTCGCAGGGAGAAGAAGAACGTCGCTCACGGCCAGGCCCACATCAAGAGCACGTTCAACAACACCATCGTTTCGATCACCGACCCCAGCGGTGCCGTCCTGTCCTGGGCGTCCTCGGGCCACGTGGGCTTCAAGGGTTCGCGTAAGTCGACGCCCTTCGCCGCTCAGCTCGCCGCGGAGAACGCCGCCCGCAAGGCGCAGGAGCACGGCATGAAGAAGGTCGACGTCTTCGTCAAGGGCCCCGGCTCGGGTCGTGAGACCGCGATCCGCTCGCTCCAGGCCGCCGGCCTCGAGGTGGGCACGATCTCCGATGTCACCCCCCAGCCCCACAACGGCTGCCGTCCGCCCAAGCGGCGTCGAGTCTGAGCCGGAAGGAACGCACTGAACCATGGCACGTTACACCGGCCCAGTAACCCGAAAGTCCCGTCGTCTCGGGGTGGACCTCGTGGGTGGAGACACCGCCTTCGAGCGTCGTCCCTTCCCGCCCGGCCACCACGGCCGTGCGCGGATCAAGGAGTCCGAGTACCGCCTCCAGCTGCAGGAGAAGCAGAAGGCCCGCTTCACCTACGGCGTGATGGAGAAGCAGTTCCGTCGCTACTACGAGGAGGCGAACCGCCGTCCCGGTAAGACCGGTGAGAACCTCCTCCAGATCCTCGAGTCGCGTCTCGACAACGTCGTCTACCGCGCGGGTCTCGCGCAGACGCGTCGTCAGGCTCGTCAGCTCGTGAGCCACGGACACCTGAGGGTCAACGACCAGAAGGTGACCATCCCGAGCTACCGCGTCTCGCAGTACGACATCATCGACGTCCGTCCCAAGTCCACCAAGATGGACTGGTTCGAGATCGCCCAGGAGAGCCTCGGCGAGCGTCCCGTCCCGGCGTGGCTGCAGGTCGTTCCGACGAACCTCCGCATCCTCGTCCACCAGCTCCCCGAGCGCGCCCAGATCGAGGTGCCGCTGCAGGAGCAGCTGATCGTCGAGCTCTACTCGAAGTGATCTGTCCTCCACCGTCGCCGGGCAGGCTGCGCTATGCGGCCCGCCCGGCGACGGTGGGTTCCCACGGCGTCAAATAGCGGACGCCGAGAATCGAAAGAGGTAGCACATGCTCATCTCCCAGCGGCCCACCCTGACCGAAGAGGTCATCTCCGAGAACCGGTCGCGCTTCGTGCTCGAGCCTCTCGAGCCGGGCTTCGGCTACACCATCGGCAACTCGCTGCGTCGAACGCTGCTGTCGTCCATCCCGGGCGCGGCCGTCACCAGCATCCGTATCGAGGGTGTCCTGCACGAGTTCACGACCGTGCCGGGCGTGAAGGAGGATGTCACCGACATCATCCTGAACCTCAAGGGCCTGGTCGTCTCGTCCGTCGAGGACGAGCCGGTCACCATGTACCTCAAGAAGCAGGGCCCGGGCGTCGTCACCGCTGGTGACATCGTGCCTCCCGCCGGCGTCGAGGTGCACAACCCGGATCTGCACATCGCCACCCTGAACGAGAAGGGGCGCCTGGAGATCGAGCTGGTCGTCGAACGGGGGCGTGGTTACGTCCCCGCCGGGCTGAACAAGGACGCGGGTCACGAGATCGGCCGTATCCCGGTCGACTCGATCTACTCGCCCGTCCTCAAGGTGACCTACAAGGTCGAGGCCACCCGTGTGCACCAGCGCACGGACTTCGATCGCCTGGTCCTGGACGTGGAGACCAAGAATTCGATGGTCCCCCGTGACGCCCTGGCCTCTGCCGGTAAGACCCTCGTGGAGCTGTTCGGGCTCGCCCGTGAGCTCAACGAGGAGGCGGAGGGCATCGAGATCGGGCCGAGCCCGGCCGAGGCCGACCACATCGCCGCCTACGGCATGCCCATCGACGACCTGGACCTGTCGGTTCGGTCCTACAACTGCCTCAAGCGTGAAGGCGTCCACACGGTGGGCGAGCTCGTCGCGCGCAGCGAGTCGGACCTGCTCGACATCCGTAACTTCGGTCAGAAGTCGATCGACGAGGTCAAGGTCAAGCTCGTCGAGCTCGGCCTCTCGCTCAAGGACGCGCCCCCCGGGTTCGATCCCGCCTCGGTTGCCGGCTATGACGCCGAGACCGGGACGTGGACCGACGAGGGCGGCGAGGATTACGCCGAGACCGAGCAGCTCTGACGAGCGCTCGGCACACATATTCCTAGGAGAATCTGATGCCCAAGCCCAAGAAGGGCGCCCGCCTCGGCGGTTCCGCTTCCCACCAGCGGCTCATCCTCTCGAACCTGGCCACCCAGCTGTTCGAGCACGACCAGATCCGCACCACGGAGACCAAGGCCAAGCTGCTGCGCCCCTACGCGGAGAAGCTGATCACCAAGGCTCGCCGTGGCACGCTGGCCGACCGTCGTGAGGCCGCCAAGGTCATCCGTGACAAGGATGTGCTGCACAAGCTGTTCGCCGAGATCGGCCCCCGGGTCGCGAACCGCGACGGTGGATACACGCGGATCGTCAAGCTCGAGAACCGCAAGGGTGACAACGCGCCCATGGCGATGATCGCGCTCGTCACCGAGGAGCTCGCCTCCGCCGAGGCCTCGCGCGC
>CAMNYG010000086.1 GCA_946570335.1 uncultured Dietzia sp.
CGCGCAGACCTCCGGCCGTGCGATTAACCGTTTGCGCAACACAGGAGAAACTTCCTCCACGTAGCCGGCGCAGGTGTACCGCTGGTCATCCGTGAGCAGGTGCGAGGCACTAGGTTCAAAGGCGTGAGCACGTCTGAGTCTGGGCCGTCGTCCGTGACCGCCTCGTCGTCGTCATTCTCCCGCCCGTCGAGTCGGGTGCCGCGCGGACGGGTCCTGGCGTGGGCGATGTGGGACTGGGGTTCGGCCGCGTTCAACGCGGTGATCGTGACGTTCGTCTTCTCCGTCTACCTCACCGACTCCGTGGGCGCCGACCTGTCCGAGCCCTTCTCTGCAGCGACGTGGCTGTCGATCGCGATCGCGCTGGCGGGCCTGGTCATCGCGCTCACCGCACCGATCATGGGGCAGCGAGCCGACCGCGGCGGGCGAAGGCGGCGGTCGTTGGCGATCTGGACGTACCTGACGATCGCGCTCACGGCGCTGATGTTCCTCGTCGATGCCGATGCGCCGAACCCGTGGTTCTGGGTCGGGCTGGTGCTGCTGGCGGTCGGATCGATCACGTTCGAATTCGCCGAGGTCTCGTACTTCGCGATGCTGCGGCAGGTGTCGACACCGGCCACCGTCGGGCGGGTGTCCGGCTTTGGCTGGGCGATGGGCTATTTCGGCGGCATCTTCCTGCTGCTCGCGGCATTCCTGGGCTTCATCTCCGGCGACGGCGACGAGCGCGGCCTGCTCGGCATCACCGTCGACGGCGGCCTCAACGTACGGATGGTGTGCCTGGTCGCCGCCGTGTGGTTCGCGGTGTTCGCGCTACCGGTGCTGCTCAAGGTCCCCGAGAACCGGCCGAGAGGAGAGGAGGACGACGACAACGCCGGTGCGGGCATCCTCGAGTCGTACCGCGTTCTCTGGAGTGACCTGAAGGCGCTGTGGCAGCGCGACCCGCGGACGGTGAAGTTCTTCATCGCCAGCGCGATCTTCCGCGACGGACTGGCCGGCGTGTTCACGTTCGGGGCGATCCTCGCGGTGACCGTCTACGACCTGGCAGCGGGGGACGTGCTGATCTTCGGTGTGGCCGCGAACATCGTGGCGGCGCTCGGAGCGGTGGCGGCCGGATATCTCGATGACAAGCTCGGACCCAAGACCGTGATCATCGGATCGCTGGTCTCGATGTTGATGACCATGACCGTGTTGCTGTTCGTCGACGGCACCACGATGTTCTGGGTATTCGGTCTGCTCATGTGCCTGTTCGTGGGGCCAGCTCAGTCGGCGTCGCGCTCGTTCCTCGCGCGCCTGGTCCCGCCCGCGAGCGACGGCCAGATGTTCGGGCTGTATGCCACCACCGGGCGTGCCGTCTCCTTCCTCGCACCGTCACTGTTCGCCGTGTTCACAGCCGTGTTCGCAGCCGATCGTGCGGGTATCGCAGGGATCGCGCTCGTCCTGCTGGTGGGGCTGCTCCTGCTGCTGCCGGTGCGTACCCCGACCACCAGCGAGACCACCGAACACTGGGCCGCGGACCCCTCCACTCCAACCGCCTGACACTCTGCCCCGCAGGGGATCTGGTGGACAGAATCCGCGGTGTCGGGGCGCGGAGCGCACCTGGCGTCGAGTGAATCCTGCGTCGGCCGGGTGGGCCCGTAGGTCAGGGGAGGCCGTTGAGGAGCTCCCGCACAGCGGCGGCGTCGTCGACGATGTCGGAGAACCCTGCGGCCCGGAGTTCATCGTCGCCGATCCCGCCCGTGCGCACCGCGATCGAGCGGATGCCCAGCTTCGTCGCGGCGATCGCGTCCCACGTGGCGTCGCCGACCATGATCGCGTCCGCGGCGTCGACACCCGCGCGGCCGAGGGCGATGCCGACGATCGTCGGATCAGGCTTGGCCCGGTCCACGTCCTCGCCCGTGGTCACGGCGTCCACGTGGCTGTCCACGTCCAGCAACCGGCGAGCCTCGGCGAACTCCGAGGGTGGCGCCGATGTGGCGAGCACGGTGATCCACCCGCGCTGATGTGCGTCCCGCACGAGATCGCGGGCGCCCGGCAACAGTCGCAGCGATCTGGCGGCTTCGGCGAAATACCGGCTGTGCAGGTCCTTCGCCCGGCTCGCGATGCGACCGCCGTTCTCGTCGTCGTCGACCCCCGCGACCTCGAGCAACTCGGCGACGAGCGTGGCCCCGTCCTTTCCCACGCGGCGGTGCACCTCCACATGGGGCACGGTCGCACCGGCCTCATCGAGCGCGCGGTGCCACGTCGACACGTGGAGGTACGTGGAATCGACCAGCGTGCCGTCGACGTCCAGGAGCAGCGCGCGGGGACGGTCGGCCGGTGTCGCGGAGGTCGGTGATGAGGCCATGCCCCGACCGTGCCGCGTGGCCGTGAGTACGGCAACCGGATGGCATGCGCGACCTGTGGTGACGGAATGCGCGACCGGTGGCGCCACCGAATCGACCCGCGCACGGTGGAGACATGACACGTTTCGGCTACACACTCATGACCGAACAGTCCGGCCCCAAGGAACTCGTGCGCTACGCGGCGGCCGCAGAGACGGCGGGATTCGACTTCGAGGTGGCCTCCGACCACTACTTCCCGTGGCTGAGCTCGCAGGGGCACGCGCCGTACGTGTGGAGCGTGCTCGGGGCCGTTGCGCACGTGACCGAACGGGTGGACCTGGCCACCTACGTGACCTGCCCGATCCTGCGCTACCACCCGGCCGTGGTGGCGCAGAAGGCCGCGACCGTGCAGATCCTCGCCGACGGACGGTTCATGCTCGGGATCGGCGCCGGCGAGAACCTCAACGAGCACGTGGTGGGGCGGGGGTGGCCGGCGCTGGACGAGCGACACGAGATGACCGTCGAGGCGTTGGAGATCATCCGTGCGCTGTTCGACGGCGGTCTCGTCACCTACTCGGGTGAGCACTATCGGGTGGATTCGGCCCGACTGTGGGATCTGCCCGACACGCGCGTGCCGATCGGCGTGGCCGCGGGCGGGGAGAAGGCGCTCGAACGGTTGGCGCAGCTCGGTGACCACCTCATCGCCACCGAGCCCCAACCCGCCTACATCGAGGGGTGGAACGCGATGGAGGGGCGGCCGAAGATCGGGGACGGCGCACGGGCGATCGCCCAGATCCCGATCAGCTGGGACCCGGACTCCGAAAAGGCGGCGGTCGAGCGCGCGCACGACCAGTTCCGGTGGTTCGCCGGCGGATGGGCCGTCAACGCCGACCTGCCCACGACCGCCGGGTTCGCCGCGGCGACGAAGTTCGTGCGGCCCGAGGACGTTGAGGATCAGCTGGCCTGCGGGCCGGACCTCGACGCGATCGTGGAGAAGGTGCGGCCGTACTGGGAGGCCGGCTACACCGACATCGCGCTGATCCAGATCGGCGACTCCACGCTCGATCGGTTCCTGGCCGAGGCGGCAGGGCCGCTGCTCGCACGTCTGCGGGAGGCCGCGGGCTGAGCTGTGGTCAGCGTCGGAGGGTGTGCGGCGGTCGGTCGAGCCGACCGTGGCCCGAGCGGCCCGAGGTGGACCGTGGGAGTGCACAACCTGGGCTCATTCCCAACTGGGCGCCCCCGAGAGGATTCGAACCCCTGACCAGCCGGGTAGAAACCGGATGCTCTATCCACTGAGCTACGGAGGCAGGCGACGCACTCGCGAGGCGGCGCCGGGTGAATGGTAGCCGATGCCGGGGGCGTGTTGAGAAGGCGCGAATCGTCGCGGGGGCCTCCGTCTTCCTACGATGGAGGTCATGACGTCGTCGAAGTCCGCTCCCACCATGCTCGGACGGCTCGGGGCCCGGGGGGTCTTCCTCCTCGTGGTGCTCCTCGCGGCGGTGGCGGCCGCAGTGGTTATCCCACTGTCGACCATGTCCACCCAGCTGGCGCTCGAGATGATCGGTGTGCCCGATCCGGGGGTGCTGACCACGGCGGGGCTGCCGGCGATCCGGGCCATCGGCGAGCTCCTGGCGTCGGTGGCGGTGGGTACCGCGCTGTTCGCGGCGTTCTTCACCCCGCCGCAGAAGGACAAGACACTCGACGTCGACGGCTATCGCATGCAGCAGATCTCGTCGTGGGCGAACATCGCCTGGGCGGTTGCCGCTGCCCTGCTCATCCCGCTGACACTCTCGGACGTCTCCGGCCGGACCTTCGTCCAGTCACTGCCACCAGACCAGTGGCTGGTGGCGATCAATCAGATCGATGTGGCGTCCTCGTGGCGGTGGGCCGCCATCATCGCGCTGGTGGCGGGCATCGGGCAGCGACTCACACTGAGCTGGCGCTGGTCGGTGATCTGGCTGGCCGTGACGGTGCTGTCCCTGCTTCCGGTCGCGGCCACGGGCCACGCCTCCGGAAGCACGGCGCACGACCTCGCCACCAACTCGCTGATCATCCACTTGTTCAGCGCCGCGTTCTACGTCGGTGGGCTGGTCGCGGTGATCATCCACACCATGCGCGGCGGCACCCGCGTGGCTCTGGCGCTGCGCCGCTACTCGGTGGTCGCCACCGTCGCGATCGTCGCGCTGGGCTTCAGCGGTGTGATCAACGCGCTGGTTCGAGTGCATCCGGGTGACCTGTTCAGCTCGACCTACGGGCTGCTCATCGTCTCCAAGGCGCTGCTGCTGTGCCTGCTCGGAATGTTCGGGCTCGCGATCCGGCGCCGCATCATCGCCAAGATCGAGACCAAGAACGCCAACGCGCCCGTCGACCGGGCCACGCTGCTGCGGATCATCCTGGTGGAGTCCGTGGTGATGGCGGGCACGATCGGGCTGTCGGTGTCGCTCGGCCGCACCCCGCCGCCGGCGCCCCTGTATGTCCCGACCCGGCAGGAGGCGCTGCTCGGGTTCGAGCTGCCCGGGCCGTTCTCGTTCGGGACGGTCTTCGGTCTGTGGCGATTCGACCTGGTCGTCGGCCTGGCCTCGGTGGTGCTGCTGGGCCTGTACCTCTGGGGCGTCATCCACCTACGGCGCCGTGGGGATTCGTGGCCCGCGGGTCGGACGTTCTTCTGGGTGTCCGGCTGCGTGGTGCTGTTCGTCACGACCAGCTCCGGCCTGGGGATGTACATGATGGCCGACTTCGCCAGCCACATGGTGGGCCACATGCTCATCTCGATGCTCGCCCCGGTGTTCCTGGCCCTCGGTGGCCCGCTCACCCTGGCTCTGCGTGCGCTTCCCCCGGCCGGCCGCGGCAACCCGCCCGGCCCGCGCCCGTGGGGCGTCGAGTGCATGAACAACCCGCCCTCGCGTTTCCTCACGCATCCGGTCGTGGCGTCGATCCAGTTCGTGGCGGGTTTCTACCTGATCTACTTCGGCGGCTTCTACCAGACGATCGCGTCAGAACACCTGGGCCACATGTTCATGAACGTGCACTTCCTCATCAGTGGCTACCTCTTCTACTGGGTGATCATCGGCGTGGATGCGGCGCCGCGTCAGTTCACGTCGATGTACATGCTGATGGTGCTGCTCGGCTCACTGCCGTTCCACGCGTTCTTCGGCATCCTGCTGATGAACTACCCGACGGTCCTGGCCGAGCCCTGGTACTCGGGGATCGGGCTGCCCTGGATCCCGGACCTTCTGCAGAGTCAACGGGTCGGTGGCGGTGTGGCCTGGGCGATGGGGGAGATACCCCTGTTCATCGTCATGATCGCGCTGGCCTGGCAGTGGTACCAGAGCGACATGCGCGAGGCCCGGCGCTCGGAGCGGCAGGCCGAGCGTGACGACGACGCCGAGCTCAGAGCCTATAACGAGATGCTCGCCCAGATGGCCGAGGCGGACCGCCGGCACTGAGTCCGAACTCTTCGTCGTCGTCGGGGTCTTCCCTCTCCACAGGTGCCGTCCCCGTCCACAGGAACGTCGCCGCGGGCGGTGGGAACCAGGGGTGACGACGACGACGTCGTGCACTCTTTCGGTCACGGGGCCGACGCCCGGTCGGCCCCGACGACGAGAAGGAGACTCCCCGTGAACGAGACCCAGACGACCGTCCGCGGCACGATCATCACCGACCCCATCACCCGGCGCGTGGGAACCGACCAGGTGTTCACGTTCCGCGTCGCCAGCAACACCCGCTACCTGGACCGGACCTCGGGGGAGTGGAAGACCGGTGGCACGCTCTACTTCTCGGCGAACTGCTGGGGAACTCTCGCGCAGCGGACCGCCGGCCGGCTGTTCAAGGGCGACGCGGTACTCGTGCACGGTCGGCTGCTGACCAACGAGTACGAGAAGGAAGGGCGCATCCAGCGGGATCTGGAGATGCGTGTCAACGCGATCGGGCCGGACATGTCGCGCATGGAGGTCACCGCCAAGCGGATCAGGTTCGACCCGGTCGAGCCCGTGGACGGCCGGACCGGCGAGCCCGAGGGGGGCGAGGAGACCGGGGCCGACGCGATGGAGATCGGGTCGGTCGATCACGACGAGTCGGATCCCGGCGACG
>CAMNYG010000087.1 GCA_946570335.1 uncultured Dietzia sp.
AGGCCTCCTTCGAGCAGGAGGTGCTCGTCCGCTCTGCCCGGGTTCCCGTGATCATCGAGCTGGTCTCGCAGCGCGCGCCCACCCGGCTGACCTCCTTGCTGGCCGCGCTGGCGGACGAGGCGGCCGGTGCATGGGTCCACGCGACGGTGGACATCGACATCGCACCGGGGATCGCCCAGGCGCTGCAGGCCCGCACCGTTCCGTCGGTATACGCCATCGCCGCTGGACGGCCGATCGCCGATTTCGAGGGTGAGCAACCTGAAGAGACCCTCCGTGAATGGCTCGGCGCGGTGTTGCGGGCCACCGAGGGAAAGCTCAGCGGCCCCCGCCCGGGGGAGGGGGAGGACCCGGTCGAGGACGAGGCCGACCCCGAGCTGGGTGCAGCAGAGGATGCACTGTCAGCGGGGGACCTGGTGACAGCGGAGGAGCGTTTCCTCGCACTGGTCGAATCCCGTCCCGGCGACCACACCCTGGTGGAAGCGCTGCGGTACGTGCAGGCCGGGCGTCGCGTGGCCGATGAGACCGACAACTCGGAGGAGCCGGTCCCGGCGGCCCTTCGCTCCGCCGACCTGATGCTGGTGGCGGGCGAGTACGACTCGGCGTTCTCTGTTCTCGTAGATGCGATCCGGGTCCACTTCGGGGAGGATCGAGCGACCCTGAGGACCCGGCTCCTCGAGATCCTCGAGTCATTGCCGGCGGACGACCCGCGAGTGCTGGACGCCCGCAGGAATCTCGCGAACGCGCTGTACTGAGCCCGGCCCCGGCGGTGTCCGGGGCTGACACACCGTCCGTGGTCGGTACTGCTAGCCCTCGTGGCGTAGCCAGACGGTGGCCCGGGGTCCGACCGCGACCGTCGCGGAGTAGGGGCGCCCGTGATGTCCGCGCTCTTCGGCGAGCACGCCGCCGAGATTGCCTACGCCTGATCCCTCGTAGACCGTGGCATCGGTGTTGAGGACCTCCGCCCAGCGACCTCCGGAGGGCAGACCGATCCGGTAGTCGTGCAGCGGACCGCCGGAGAAGTTGACGATGCAGGCCAGGGTGTTGCCCGCATGATCGGTGCGCAGGAACGACAGGGTGCTGTGGCCCGCGTCGTTGGCGTCGATCCATGAGAAGCCGGATGGCTCGTCGTCCAGCACCCACAGGCTGGGGTTCTCGGCGTATCTGTGGTTCAGATCTCGGACGCAGGCCAGGATCCCGCGGTGGAACTCCCCCTCCCACCCCTCGAGGTCAGACCAGGTGACTCCGCGATCGGCGTCCCATTCGGTGGTCTGTCCGAATTCCAGCCCCTGGAAGAGGAGCTTCTTTCCGGGGTGGGCCCACATGTAGGCGTACAGGCCCCGGATGCCGGCGGCGCGGTCCCAGGACGTGCCCGGCATCCTCTCCCAGACAGATCCCTTACCGTGGACCACCTCGTCGTGGCTCAACGGGAGGATGAAGCGCTCGCTCCACGCGTACATCATCGAGAAGGTGATCTCGCCGTGGTGGTGCGAGCGGTACACCGGATCGCGTCCCACGTACCGCAGTGTGTCGTTCATCCACCCCATGTTCCACTTCATGGAGAACCCGAGCCCGCCGGTTGTGGTGGGTGCGGTGACCCCGCCCCAGGACGTGGACTCCTCGGCGATGGTGAGAACTCCCGGATGCTCACGGTGCAGCGTCGCGTTGACTTCCTGGAGCAGTGAGATCGCCTCGAGGTTCTCCCGACCGCCGTGCCGGTTGGGCTCCCACTGACCGTCCTCACGCGAGTAGTCGAGGTAGAGCATCGAGGCGACCGCGTCCACGCGTAGACCGTCGACATGGAACTCCCGGGCCCAGAACAGAGCGTTGGCCACCAGGAAGTTGCGCACCTCGTGGCGCCCGAAGTCGAAGACGTAGGTGCCCCAGTCCGGTTGTTCGCCCCGTCGGGGGTCGGCGTGCTCGTACAGAGGTGTGCCGTCGAATCGGCCGAGCGACCACTCGTCCTTGGGAAAGTGCGCCGGAACCCAGTCCACCAGCACACCGATACCCCTCGAGTGCAGGTGGTCGACCAGGTACCGCAGGTCGTCCGGGGAACCGAACCGACTGGTGGGGGCGAAATAGGAGGAGACCTGGTAGCCCCACGAGCCCCCGAAGGGATGCTCGGCGACCGGCATCAGCTCCACGTGGGTGAATCCGGTCTCGATCACATGGTTTGCCAGTTGATGCGCGAACTCGCGGTACCCGAGGCCGGGACGCCAGGAGGCGACGTGCACCTCGAGGACGGTCATCGGGGACCGGGAGTGATCACGGGCCGCGCGGGCGGCGATCCACTCGTCGTCCTCCCACTCGTAGCGGGACGTGAACACCTTCGAGGCGGTGGCAGGTGGCACCTCGGTGGCTGAGGCCAGGGGGTCGGCGTGGTCGACGGTGCGGCCGTCGGCACCGCGGACACAATATTTGTAGAGGGCGCCGTCCCCGACGTCGGGGACGAACAGTTCCCATATTCCCGACGATCCGATCGACCGCATCGGATGCGCGACGGGGTTCCAGCCGCAGAAGTCCCCTATCACGCTGACGCCGCGGGCGTCGGGGGCCCAGACCGCGAAGGACGTTCCGGTGACCGGGCCGCCGGCGGTCTCGTAGGTACGCACGTGCGCGCCCAAGACGGTCCACAGTTTCTCGTGGCGGCCTTCGCCGATCAGGTGCAGGTCGACCTCGCCGAGCGTGGGGAGGAATCGGTAGCCGTCGGCGAGGGTCCGGCTCCGGCCGTCGGGATAGGTCACGCGGTACCGGTAGTCCGGCACCTCCCGCTCGGTCAGTGCCGCGTGGAACAGGCCCGCGCCGACCGGGGTCATCGGCACCGCACGGTCGTCGAGGAGTATCTCCACGTGGACCGCGCCCGGCTGCATGGTGCGCACCACCGTGCCGTCGCCGTCCGGGTGGGCACCGAACACCGAGTGGGGATCGTGGTGCGTGCCCGACCGCAGCCGGGCGAGATCGTCGGCGGGGAACGGGGTCGGTGACACCCCTGTGCGCCGGGTCGGTGCGCCCGTCGGTGGAGTGCGCTTCTCGTGGTGCTGTGCCATCGGTGTGCCTCTAATCCACGATGTGCCGGCGGTAGGACACCTCGACCCTACGTGCCGGATCACAGGGCGGGATCACGACGATGTGTGCGACCGCAGACCACGGCTCGAGGCGGACGAAATTACTCGCTCCCCAGTGGAACTCGGAGCCGGTCACCTCGTCGCGCACGGTGAAGCGGGCGTCCGCGTCGTAACCCAGCGCCTCCATGTCCAGGGTGAGCGTGCCCTCCCGGGCACCGTGGGGATCGAGTGAGACGACGGACAGGACGCAGTCGCCGGTAGCCGGATCGAGCTTCGAGTAGGCGATGAGCTGATCGTTGTCCACGGTGTGGAATCGCAGGGTTCTCAGCTGCTGTAGGGCGGGGTGCTCCCGTCTGATCCGGTTGAGGGTGCGCAGCCAGGGGGCCAGTGACTGACCAGCGGACTCGGCCGCGGCGAAATCCCGCGGGCGTAGCTCGTATTTCTCCGAGTCCAGGTACTCCTCACTGCCCGTTGCCACGGGCTGCCACTCGTAGAGCTCGAATCCGGAGTAGATGCCCCAGCTCGGGGACATGGTCGCCGCCAGTGCCGCACGGATGGCGAACATCGCCGGACCGCCCCGCTGCAGTGACTCGTGGAGGATGTCCGGGGTGTTGGTGAACATGTTGGGACGTGCCTCGTCGACGTGCGCGAGCAGTTGTTCACAGAACTCGACGAGGTCGGCCTTGGTGGTCTTCCAGGTGAAGTAGGTGTAGGACTGCGAGAACCCGCGACGGGCCAGCCCGAACAGTCGGGCCGGGCGGGTGAACGCCTCGGCGAGGAACAGCACGTCCGGTTCGGTGCGTTTGACCTCGCTGATGAGCCGGTGCCAGAAATCTGCCGGCTTGGTGTGCGGGTTGTCCACCCGGAAGATGCGCACGCCGAGCGATGTCCACAGTCGGACCACGCGCAGAACCTCGGCGTAGATCCCCTCGGGGTCTCGGTCGAAGTTGATCGGATAGATGTCCTGGTACTTCTTGGGCGGGTTCTCGGCGTAGGCGATGCGACCGTCGGGTAGGACGGTGAACCATTCCGGATGGTCCCGGGCCCACGGGTGGTCGGGGGCACACTGCAGTGCCAGGTCGAGTGCTATGGCGACGCCACGATCTGCGGCGTATTCCACGAGCTCACGAAAGTCGTCGATCGTCCCGAGGTCGGGGTGGACGGCGTCGTGGCCCCCCTCCGGGGAACCGATGGCCCACGGGGAGCCGACGTCTCCCGGTTCGGCGACCAGCGTGTTGTTGCGGCCCTTCCGGTTGAGGTGGCCGATGGGGTGGATGGGCGGCAGGTACGCCACGTCGAAACCCAGATCCGCGGCGTGGTCGATGTATGCGCGGGAGCTGCGGAACGTACCGTGCACGGGCCTACCGTCCTGATCCCGTCCGCCGGTGGAACGGGGGAAGAACTCGTACCACGAACTGAACTGGGCCTCCCGGCGGTCGACCCACACGCGATGCGTCTGCCCGTGGGTCAGCAGCTCGCGTACGGGATCTGAGGCGAGGGCCTCGGCGACCTCATCGGACAGCGCGTCGCCGGTGCGGCGACGGGCATCGCCCGAGCCCCGGAGGGTCGCCGCGGCGGACTGCAGAAGAGCGGCGCGATCCACATGCCCGGCGGCCGTGGCCCGGTCGGCCGCCGTGCTGAGCACGCGGGCGCCCACCTCGAACTCGTTGCCGAGCTCGGCGGCCCCGTGTCCGGCATCCATCTTCTTGACGATCCCGTCCCGCCAGGTGGCGAAGGGATCAGACCACGCCTCGATGCGGAACGACCACATTCCGGGTGCATCGGTGGGCAGCAGCGCGTGCACGGTGTCGGGCTCGGTCCCGGCGACCATGGTCATGCGGGTGGAGGCCCCTCCCGGCCGGCGGACCACCAGGGTGGCCGCCAGGGCGTCGTGGCCCTCACGCCAGACGACCGCCGAGATCGGCAGGATCTCACCCACCACCGACTTGGACGGGAACCTCCCACACGCCACGAGTGGGCGGACGTCATCGATGGACAGACGGTCTTTCACGTCGGTGCTCCTCTCGGCTGCCGACCCACCGCGACGGGCGGGTCACGCCCTCGACGCTATCGAAGGCGGGGCGATCCGGGAGCCGCGTCACCTCCGGTTCACCTGCGGGGGCCGTGTTCCTCGCCACCCCGGTCGGCGATACGAGGTTAGATGGGCGCCGTGAGCACCGTGATCGACATCGACCCCGACCTCGTCCTGGATCTGAGGGACGTCTCGCTACGCCGCGAGGGCACCAACCTCGTGGGGCCGCTTTCCTGGCAGGTGGAGCTGGACGAGAGGTGGGTGGTGTTGGGCCCCAACGGCGCGGGCAAGACCTCGCTGCTCAAGATCGCCGCCGCGCTCGAGTACCCGAGCACCGGCACGGCGGTGATCCTCGGCGAGCAGCTCGGCCGCACGGAGGTGACCGATCTGCGTAGTCGGCTGGGTCTGTCGTCAGTCGCGGTCGCCGGACGTATCCCCGGCGACGAGGTGGTGCAGGACCTGGTCGTCTCCGCCGGCTATTCGGTTCTCGGCCGGTGGCGCGAGAAGTACGAGAAACAGGATTTCGACCGTGCCGCGGACACGTTGGAGTCGATCGGGGCGGAGCACCTGGCCGAGCGGAGCTGGGGAACGCTGTCGGAGGGCGAGCGCAAACGGGTGCTCATCGCCCGTGCGTTGATGACTGATCCGGAGCTACTGCTCCTGGACGAGCCCGGGGCCGGACTGGACCTGGGTGGTCGCGAGGACCTGGTGGCGCGACTGGGCGACATGGCGATGGATCCGGACGCCCCGGCGACCGTCCTGGTGACCCATCACGTGGAGGAGATCCCCGCGGGTTTCACACACGCCATGCTCTTGTCGGAGGGCGAGGTCACCGCGATGGGGCTCATCGAGGACGTGATCACCTCGGAGAACCTGAGCCGCGCGTTCGCCCAGTCGATCCAGGTCGACCCGATCGACGGTCGGTACTTCGCGCGTCGGGCACGTCGCGCCGGACGCCACCGACGGGCATGACCCGCGCGGAACCGCCGCAGGCGTTCGTCCCCGAGGAGGTCCCGGTCCGCGAGGCGGCGACGGTCGCGCTGATCCGGGACTGCCGGGTCGGTGGCGGGGTGGAGGTGTTCCTCCAGCACCGGGTGTCCACCATGCAGTTCGCCGCGGGCATGTCGGTGTTCCCCGGCGGTGGGGTAGAGCCGCGGGACTATCTCGGCACCCGTGCGTGGCTGGGCCCGGAACCCGGCTGGTGGGCACAGCGTTTCGGCATCGGCGCGGAGCGCGCGGCCGCCGCTGTACGGGGTGTCGCGCGGGAGTTGTTCGAGGAGACCGGCGTCTTGTTGGCGG
>CAMNYG010000088.1 GCA_946570335.1 uncultured Dietzia sp.
ATCAGGAACAGTGACCCGCCCAAAGCCGTGGCGACGTTGTTGGTGTTCCACGGCCGCTTGTTCAGCCGCACGCGTGCCCGGCTGAAGGCGGGGGCGATGTGCTCGACGCGGATGCCCGCGGCGAGGTAGGGCGGCCAGAAGAGCATCCCGATCTGCATGCCGCGTGCCGAGGACAGTGCTCTCTTGATGGGGCCGATCTGCTGTGACATGCCTGCTCCGTATCTCCCGGTCCGATCAGTACGTCCGATCCGAGCCATCTTGACTATGGCATAGAACATAATACGTAGGATGAGGGTCATGTCCAGAAGCGAATCGAGCACGCCGCCGGCCGGCAGGCGGCCTCGGGGCACCACGCGCGAGAAAATGGTCCGGACGGCCGCGGTCCTGCTGCGCGAGAACGGGGTGGCGGGCACGACCATCGATAAGGTTCTCGCGGTCAGTGGCGCCCCGCGCGGGTCGGTCTACCACCACTTTCCCGAGGGGCGCGCCCAGTTGCTCTCGGAGGCGGTCGACTATGCGACCCAGACGGTCGTCGACCTGGCCAGGGGGGCGGGGGAGGGCGGACCGGCCGTCGCGCTGGACGCCTTCGTGGCGCTCTGGCGCGAACAGTTGATCGCCAGTGATTACCGCGCGGGCTGCCCGGTGGTCGCCGTGGTGGTGGATGCCGATCCGGCGCTGCCGGGGCTCACGGACCAGGCGGGCGAAGCGTTTGGGCGGTGGCAGTCGGTGCTGGCGGAGATGATGGTGGAGAGAGGGATGACGACGACGGCGGCGGACCGTCTCGCCCTGCAGTCACTCTGCATTCTCGAAGGGGCGGTGGCCGTGTCCCGGGCCCGTCGGGAGATCGCACCCCTCGATGAGGCCGCGGACGCCATCCGTGCACTGTATGAGGCCGAGGTGGGCCCCGCCGGCGCCGCTACGGGAGGCGGCTAGTTTCACGTGGAACTGGGCGGCACGGAGCCGGCTCACTCCTGGTGCAGCGCGTCCGTGCAACGCAACCGAAGCTGCTCCAGTTGCTCGCCCCGCTCCTTGGCGCGGGTGGACAGTTTCTCGAGCGTCGCCCGGGGAAGGCGCGGGTCGGCGATGTCGATCAGGGACTTCCACCCGAGTCCCTTGCCGGTCACGGCCAGCGTCAACGCCTCGAGCTCCAGCAGGTCACTGAGCGGGGACCGCTCGGCGAGCCGCTGGTTGGGCTTGAGCTGGCCGACCTTCTCCGCCGCGCGGGCGGGCAGGTCCGTGAGGGTGGAGGGCGAGGTGCCCACGAGCGTCATCAGGTCTTCGAGGGACCGCTTGTCCTCCTCGGTCTGGTCCCCGAGCCGGGAGACCACCTCGCGGATGTGGGCGTCGTCGTGGCTCTCGGCGACGCGACGGAACAGGTCGACGCCCGCGGCCGCCCCGGCGTGGTGGTCCTGCATGTACGTGTGCAGCATCTCAGTGGCCATGCCGTGACGGTACGGTCGTCACAGGCTCCGTCAACCGGTGCGGGCCGGGCTTTCTAACGCGGGCTGCGCCGCCGGCGAGTCCTGATATGGCGGCGATGAGTGCCTCGTTCTTCACCGTCTGCCGCCAGCGCATCCATCAGGCCACCACCGGACACCGGCGCCGGGCAGGGAAACCGCTGTACGGGGATCGGCCGGCGCCTCCTGACCAGGCTAGAGCTAATTATCGGCAAGCAGAAGATCGGACTTGTGAAGGCGTTCACCGCGCGCGAGGCCCACGTGACTGTACAGATTACGTACCGCGTCTACCAAGGGCTGATCGATACCGACGAGCAATCGCGGCGGCGGGGCGGCCAGATGGCGGCGCACCAGCTCGTCAGGTCGATCAGTACCTGGCTGCCTAGGAAGTATCCGAGCACGCTCTCTCTTTTTCCGGCTCGGTCCGAGTACTGAGCTGACGCGTCGCGCTCGTTGCTCTAACAAGCGGGGAGCCCGCCGGCCACCTCGAAGGGTGCATCCGTGGCGGCGGTGATCTGCTCGAGGGTGACGCCGTCGACGAGTTCGATCAGGGTCAGGCCGCCGGAGTCGCGGTCGAACACACCGAGCTCGGTGATGATGCGGTTCACGCATCCCAGCCCGGTCAGCGGCAGGGTGATCTCGGAGACGATCTTCGACGAGCCGTCCTTGGCGACCTGGTCCATGACCACGACGATCCGACGAGCACCCACGACGAGGTCCATCGCGCCGCCCATGCCCTTGACCATGGCCCCGGGCACCATCCAGTTGGCGATATCGCCGGCGGGGTTGACCTGCATCGCGCCGAGGATCGCGACGTCGATCTTTCCGGAGCGGATCATCCCGAAGCTGGTCGCCGAGTCGAAGATCGACGAGCCCGGCAACGTCGTCACCGTTTCCTTACCCGCATTGATCAGGTCCGGATTCACATCATCTGGGTGCGGGTACGGTCCGATGCCCAACAGGCCGTTCTCCGACTGCAGCGTCACCTCCACCCCCTCGGGGACGTAGTTGGGCACCAGGGTCGGCAGCCCGATCCCCAGGTTCACGTACTCGCCATCCGACAGCTCCAGGGCGGCGCGGGCGGCCATGGCCTGACGGTCGCGGCGGGCGGGCGTGGCGGTGTTGCTCATCAGCGCTGTCCTTCCGAGGGCGGGTTGGTGGTGGTCTTCTCGATCCACTTGGTCCCGGCGACCTGCTCGGGCGTCAGTTCCACCAGGCGGTGCACGAAGATGCCGGGCAGGTGGATGTCATCCGGCGCTAGCACTTGCTCGGCGTGGACTTCCGTTCGACCTCGCTCGCGTCACTCCCGCACGCGGTACGAGCCCTTGGCGGTCACGTGCCAGAGGGTGTCAGTGGTGTGGGTCTGGGGTGCGTTGTTGCCGCAGGGTGGCGTTTTCTGTGGCCAGTCGGTCGCGGTCGTCTTCAGCGTTGATGGCCCGGGTGTGCAGCTGGGCGTGGTCGTCCTGCAGTTGCAGGATCTTTTTCACCCCGGCCAGGTTGACCCCTTCATCCACCAAGTCGGTAACTCGTCGTAGGCGATCGAGATCATCCTCGCTGTAGCGCCGTGTCCCGCCGTCGGTGCGGGCGGGGTCGATCAGACCTTTGCGTTCATACATCCGTAGTGCCTGCGGGCTGACCCCGGACAACTCCGCCGCGACAGAGATGCCGTACACCCCACGGCTGGGGTGCGGTGTAGTCGAATCCTTGTCCATAAATCTCCGTCCACGATGCCTCTTGCGCCAATTGTGACCCTTATGCTACAACAAATCTGCACCCAGAGAGGTAGATAATTGGATCAGTGAGGTAAAGGTGCAGGGCCGGCAAGGCCAACGCTGATTCTGGAGCAAGGAGGCTTCTCGATGTTGATGCGTACGGATCCGTTTCGGGAGCTTGATCGGCTGACTCAGCAGGTGATGGGGACCGCATCACGGCCCGCGGTCATGCCCATGGACGCCTGGCGTGAGGACGACAGGTTTGTTGTTGAGTTCGATCTTCCCGGCGCCAACGCCGACTCGATCGATCTGGACGTCGAACGCAATGTGCTGACCGTCCGTGCCCAGCGTCCCGAGCGGGAGAGCTCGACCGAGATGGCGGTGGCCGAGCGTCCACGAGGAGTGTTCAGTCGCCAATTGTTCCTCGGTGACAGCCTGGACACCGACAAGATCAACGCGCAGTACCGCGACGGTGTCTTGAGGCTCGAGATCCCGATTGCCGAGCGCGCGAAGCCTCGCAAGATCGCCATCTCCACCGCCCAGGACGCCTCGGAGCCGAAAGCGATCAAATCCTGACATCCGGGGGGCCCTATCTAACAGGCCGGTGAGGAGGTGAAAGCAGCGATGACGGCCCCGACTACACGTTCCCGCCCAGTCTGGTTGGCTGCAAGCGATGATCGGCTCGCACTGGAACAGATGTGGCTGGCCACAGTCATCGAGGACATCTACGCCGACATTCTGGACCCGCCGGCGAAAGCGCCGGGATCGGTCGGCACCTACTGCGCAGCGACCGCCCCCCGGCCCAGCGAGACCGGTCGGCGCCCGCGCGCGAGATCGACACCCGCTCAGCCGCGACGCCCGCTGTATCACCAGCGCTCGCCTCCGACATCGTGGACGAGCTCATGTCGCCGCCATCCCCCGGAAGCGGATCAGATGGCGGCGGACATGAGTGACCGGTGCGGCATCGCTGGGTGCTGCGGCCACAGAGCCGGGCGCAGTGCGGCCGTCCGTACGCGAGTGCGGGGCGGGGTCATCCGGTGCGGTGTCGACCGGCCAGGTTGTGTATGTCGATCTCTGTCAGCCCGCCCCACACTCCGTACAGTTCGTTGGTTTGCATCGCGAACTCGCGGCAGGTGGTGAGCACGGGGCAGGTGGCACACACGGTCTTGGCTTGCCAACGAGCAACCAACAGCCGTCGCCGGCGCTTTGACCACTCGGGACCAGAAGCGGTGCACAGCCTTGAACCGTCCCAGGTTTCCCGCCGCTCCCTATGTGGGCTGCAGCTCTCGGTTGAGAGCGGTCTGCCGGTGTTCTTCGCCGACCCCCGCAGCCCATGGCAGCGCGGTTCAAACGAGAACACTAACGGATTGCTGCGCCAGTACTTCCCCAAGGGCACCGACCTATCTCGCTGGACTGCAGAGGACCTTGCAGCCATCGCGCACACCCTCAACACGCGGCCACGAGAGATTCTCGGATGGCGAACTCCCGCCAAAGCTCTGGACGAGCATCTACAGTCACTACAAACGTCAAATTTTGCGACGACCGATTGAATCCGCCTTGACTGCCTGCGTCCGAGGGGCTGATCAGCGATTTCGGCTCGACCGAGTGTCCCTCGCGGTCCCGTTGCCACAGCGTCATCCGCAGCGGCGTCATCACCAAATCTGTGGCCATGGTGGTCGCTGCATTCCAGGTAACGATGCACTGGGAGAACACGTCGACGATGAACGTGACGTAGGTGAAGCCGGCCATCTGTTGGCATATGGCCACGAGTCCGTCGGCAGCTTTATCGGCCGCCGCGCCGGAATCAGTGCTGCGCGCTATAAGGCCAGTGCCGCTACGCGGTGACGTCGCAGCGTCTGTCGTCGGCACCGCGCCCACGAGAGAAAGGCAAGACCGCAGGGGGACAGGCCATAGCTTGACATAAGGCCTGGTTATCGGTGTCGACGCGACATTGCGGTGAGGAAAAGCGCTCGACGGAAGCCGACGGTCTCACCGCGCCAGCAGCCCCTTGGCGATGTGGGTCACCTGGATCTCGTTGCTGCCCGCGTAGATCATGAGCGACTTGGCGTCGCGGGCCAGCTGCTCCACCCGGTACTCGGCCATGTAGCCGTTGCCGCCGAACAGCTGCACGGCGTCCATCGCCACGTCCGTGGCAGCTTCTGACGAGTACAGCTTCATGGCCGAGGCCTCCGCCAGCGACAGCGGCTTGCCGGCCCGGGCACGCTCGATCGAGTGGAAGACCATGTTCTGGACATTTATCCGCGCGATCTCCATCTTGGCGAGCTTGAGCTGGATGAGCTGGAACTTCCCGATCTCCTGGCCCCACAGCGTCCGCTCACGCGCGTAGTCGATGCACAGCCGGCGGCACTCCTCGATGATCCCCAGCGCCATGATCGCCACGCCCGTCCGCTCGGCCGTGAAACTCGACCGCGCCGACTCGCGACCGTCCCCGCCGTGGCCCTCCTCGGACTCGCCGAGCAGCCGGTCGCGGCCCAGGCGGACATCGTTGAAGAACAGCTCGCCGGTGGGGGAACTGTGCAGACCCATCTTGGCGAAAGGAGCACTCTGGGTCAGCCCCTCCATGCCCTTGTCCAGCACAAAGGTGAGGACCTTGCGATTGCGCTTGTCCTCAGCCGACGCGCCGCCGGCCGAACCGCCCGCGCCGCCCTCGTCGAGCTTGGCGTAGACGATCATCACGTCCGCGTACGGGCCGTTGGTGATGAACGTCTTCTGGCCGTTGAGGATGTAGTCCTCGCCGTCGCGCCGAACATAGGTCCGCATCCCGCCGAACGCGTCCGAGCCCGAGTCCGGCTCCGTGATCGCCCACGAGGCCACCTTCTCCATGGTCACGATCCCCGGCAGCCAGCGTTCCTTCTGCGCCAGCGTCCCCCGCGACATGATGGTCGTGGCGCCCAGCCCGAGACTCACCCCGAGCGCCGACACCAGGCCCAAGCACACCCCCGCCAGTTCGCTGGTCACCACGGCCATGAGCGA
>CAMNYG010000089.1 GCA_946570335.1 uncultured Dietzia sp.
CGGCGGGAGGCTCCGACGCATGAGTGGTCCCGACCCACTGGCCGGGCTCGACCCGGTGGTGCAGGAGTCGACGCCCGCGATCATCGCGCGGGCGCTGCGCCGCGCCATCTCGGACGGGACCTTCGGCCCCGGTGACCAACTCGGCGAGGCGGCGCTGGCCCGCTCCCTCGGGGTGAGTCGTGGGCCGCTGCGCGAGGCGATGCAGCGTCTCACCCAGGAGGGGCTGCTGGTCTCGCACCGCAACCGCGGGCTGTTCGTCCCGGAGCTGACGGCCGAATCCGTCTCCGACATGTACCTGCTGCGCACGACCATCGAGACCGCCGCGCTGGACCGCATCCTGGAAACCGGGGTCGGTGCCGAGACGGCCGACGCGCTCGACGACGCCGTCGATGCCATGGCCGTGCTGGCCGACGAGCCCCGGTCGGCGGCGATGGTGGCGGCCGATCTGGGCTTCCACCATGTCCTGGTCGAGGCCGCGAGCAGCCCGCGGTTGTCGCGCGTCCACGAGACGGTGCTGGTGGAGACGAGCATGTGTCTGCACGCGATGAGTGGCACCTATACGGATGCGAGGTCCCGGCTCTCCGAGCATCGCGAGATCGCCGCCGCGGTACGGGCGGGGGAGGCCGGCCGCGCCCGAACCCTGCTGGTGGAGCACATGGATGACGGCCACGCCCGCGTCCGGGCCGCGGGACTTGTGACCTGAGGTGACGCGGATTCGAGACCGAAAAGCGTTGTGGCTGAGACTGTTGTGTTGCGGGTTGTGTCCGGAGCCACAAGTGACCCGTGATAAGTTCGGAATTCCATAAGTGAGCATCGGGGCGTGGGCCAACGTTCCGGTGACAAAAGAGGTCGGATCGCGGGTGATCCCGCTGGTCTGATCGCGACCGGAAGGTTGGGAAGACCATGACACCCTCGGTGTTGAGAAATCCCGTACGTACCCGTTCGATGGGAATCCTCGCCGCAGCCGCGGCGGTGGCGATGGGCCTGGCCGGCTGCACCTCCACGCAGACCGATGACGACTCGAGTCTCCTCGAGACCCTCCGGGAGCAGGGCTCCGTGACCGTCGGCTTCGCCGGGGAGGCCCCGTACTCCTTCATGGAGGACGGTGAGCTGACCGGTGCCACCGTGGCGCTGCACCGTGAGATCTTCAGCAACCTGGGGATCGACACCGTCGAGGGCGTCAACGCCGACTTCGGTGCCCTCATCCCCGGCCTGCAGGCCAACCGCTTCGACGTGGTGAGCGCCGGAATGTCGATCCTGCCCGAGCGCTGTGAGCAGGCCGCGTTCTCCGAGCCCGAGTTCAACTACACGACCGCGCTGATGGTCGCCGAGGGCAACCCGATGAACCTGTCGGACATGCAGTCCGTGCTCGACAGCGGCGCCCGGCTGGCCACCATGACCGGCGCGATCGAGTCGGACTACGCCGCGGAGCTCGGAATCGACAACACCCAGGTGGCCACCCCGCAGGACGGCATGGACGCCGTCACCTCCGGCCGCGCGGACGTGTTCGCGCTGACCGCCATCTCGCTGAACTGGATGGCCAACAACAATCCCGACGCCCCGGTCGAGGTGACCGAGTCGTTCGTCGCGGAGATCGACGGCGTGCCGCAGGTCGGCGCCGGTGGCACGGTGTTCCGCACCGACGACCAGGAGTTGCTCGACGCGTACAACGAGGAGCTCGCCAAGATCACCTCCGACGAGGAGAAGTACCTCGACATCGTCGGGGAGTTCGGATTCACCGCGGAGGAGCTCCCGGACCCCTCGCTGACGACCGCGGACCTCTGCGCCGGGACGTGATCCCGATTCCGAGAACCGAGGTGAGCGGAAGTGGGCCGTAACCTCGACGCCTTCCTGGAAGCCTGGCCCGGCTTCCAGGAAGGCATTCTCACGACCATCTACCTGACCCTGGGCGGAGCGGCGCTGGCGTTCGTCATGGCGCTGGTGCTTGGCGTGGCCGCCAGCTCGCGACTCATCGTGGTCCGAGGAATGTCCAGGACGATCGTCGAGTTCTTCCGCGGCACGTCGTTGCTGGTGCAGCTGTTCTGGCTGTTCTTCGTCCTCCCTCTGCTCGGCTACGAGCTCGACCCGATGTTCTGCGGCATCCTCGCCCTGGGCCTGAACTACGGGGCGTATGCCGCCGAGGTGGTCCGCGGGGCCCTGGCGGCCGTGCCCCCCGAGCAGGGCGAAGCCGCTGTCGCCCTGAACTTCACCGCGTGGCAGCGCCTGCACAGGGTGACCTTCCCGCAGGCCTGGGTGCAGATGATCCCGCCGCTGAACAACCTGCTGATCCAGCTGCTCAAAGGCAGTGCGCTGGCCAGCTTCATCCTGCTCAGCGACCTGACCTATCACATCGGTGAACTGCGGAAATCGACCGGTGACACCGTGTTCGCCTTCGGTATCGGCCTGCTGATCTACTTCGTGATCGCCTACATCCTGACGCTGTTCATGAACCTCCTGGAGTTCCTCGCCAAGGCCCGACTCGGGACCGGACCCACCCTGCGTGGGCTGCTGAGCCTGCGGCCCGAACGCGTCGACGATGCGGTGGGGGTGGACCGATGAGCGTCAACTGGAGTTGGGAACGCGCGGTCGAGAGCATCCCGGTCCTGCTGGAGGGCTTCCGCATCACCCTGCTGGCGACCGTCGCCGGGTTCCTCATCGCCGCCGTCCTCGGCCTGCTTGTCGCGGTCGTGCGGCGCTCGGCACCCGGGATCGTCACGGTTCCGCTGCGGATGGTCACCGAGTTCATCCGACTCACGCCGCTGGTGGTGCAACTGCTGTTCGCCTACTTCCTGCTACCGCAGTTCTCCGCGCTCCAGATCGGCATCGTCGTGCTCGGAATCCACTACGCCACCTACATGGCGGAGGTGTACCGCGCGGGCATCGATGCGGTACCGCGCGGGCAGTGGGAGGCCGCGCGGGCGCTGTCGCTACCAGCGGGCCGTACCTGGCGTGCGGTGGTGCTGCCGCAGGCGATCCGGAACACGGTTCCCGCGCTGGGCAACTACGCGATCTCCCTGTTCAAGGACACCCCGTTCCTGTTCGCGATCACTGTGGTCGAGATGGTCACGGCCGCCCAGCAATACGGTGCCCGGAACTTCCAGTACCTCGAGCCGATCACGATCGCCGGCGTGATCTTCCTGCTCGCGAGCTACCCGACGTCGATCCTGATCCGGAGACTGGAGAAGACCCTTGTCTACTGACGGAAACACCCCGACCGGCGCCACACAGCCGGCCAATCCACCCGGGGCGGGACCGGACGGCTCGCACATGGTGGTGTTCGACAAGGTGCTCAAGAAGTTCGGCACCAACGTCGTGCTGGACCATCTCGACTTCACCGTGCGCCGGGGTGAGCGGGTGGCGCTCATCGGTCCCAGTGGCTCGGGCAAGACCACCATCCTGCGGTTGCTCATGACGCTCGAGGAGGTCGACGGGGGCGTGATCTGGGTCGAGGGCCAGCCCCTGACCCACCAGTTCAAGGGCGACAAGCTGGTCAAGGCCTCACAGAAGCACCTGCGCCTGGCCCGGTCGAAGATCGGGATGGTGTTCCAGCAGTTCAACCTGTTCCCCAACATGACGGTGTTGGGCAACATCACCGAGGCCCAGATCCACGTCCTGGGTCGTTCCAAGGCCGAGGCGGTGGAGCGTGCCCGTGAACTCCTGGCGACCGTCGGGATGTCGGACAAGGAGGACGCCCATCCCACGACGCTCTCGGGCGGTCAGCAGCAGCGGGTGGCCATCGCCCGTGCACTGGCCATGGACCCGGACATCCTGCTGCTCGACGAGGTGACCTCCGCGCTCGACCCGGAACTCGTGGCGGACGTGCTCGGGGTCCTGCGGATGATCGCCGAGACCACCGACATCACGATGCTGCTGGTCACCCACGAGATGGGTTTCGCCCGCGACGTGGCCGACCGGGTGCTGGTGTTCGACAAGGGCAAGATCGTCGAGGAAGGTACACCCGAGCAGATCTTCACCAATCCGCAGAAGGAGCGGACCCGCACCTTCCTCAAGGCCGTGCTCGACCGCTGACGCGCTGGCTGTCTGCGCCGCCCCTACCTCTCGGCCGCCCCGCCCTGTATGTCGGGGTCAGCTCAGTGGGCCGCCTCGAGTCCGTGTCGCATGCCCCACGCCACGGCCTGCGCGCGCGTGGTGACGCCGATCTTCCGGTACGCCTCGCGGATGTAGGACTTCACGGTGTTGGGGGAGAGGTACCGCGACCTGGCGATCTCCTCGTTGGAGTAGCCGCGCACGATCAGCGAGAGCATTTCGGCCTCGCGCGGTGTCAGACCCACGTCCTCGGTCGGCCAGCGGTCGCCGGACACGCCGCCGTCTCGCGAGCCCAGATCCACCACGCGTTTCCCGGTGGCTATCAACTCGATCCCCTCGACCATCGCCGTGGCGGGCAGCGATTTGGCGAGGAACCCGTCGGCGCCGGAGGCCAGTGAATCCGCCACGGCCCGCGGGTCGGTCATGAAGGAGTAGACGGCGACGGCTCGTACGCCCGGGTGCGTCGCGAGCTCCGCCAGTCTGGACTGCCAGCCCAGTGGGGCCGCGAACGTGTCGAACAGGGCCACGTCCACGGCGACGCCCGGGCGAGCCTGCAGTTGGGTGTCCACCACCAGAACGCGGTCGGAGTACGGGGACAGCAGCGCGCGCACGCCGGCCACCACGACATCGAAATCGTTGACCACGGATACGCGTACCGGCATGAGGCAAAGGTAGCAGTGAATCCCGTTCACACCCCTGGGGGTGTGCCGCGCGCCTGCCTCCTCGGCCGACAGTGGGTGCAGCACCAGAGGAGATGACGAGAGATGGCGCAGGCACGGAGGCTCACCCGGATCGAAGAGCAATGGGAATGGGCGGATCACGGGCACTGCCAGGCTCTGCCCGATCTGTTCTATAACTCCGAGCACGAGCCCAAGGGGGTGCGCCGGCGCAAGGAAGCCGCGGCGAAGAAGATCTGCGCCAGCTGCCCGGTTCTGGCCGAGTGCCGCGAGCACGCCTTGGCCAACAGTGAGCTGTACGGGGTGTGGGGCGGCATGTCCGAGGCCGAGCGGCACCGCCGGGCCGGCCGGACCCGCACGGGCTGAGAGGCTTTCCGCTCGCGCCGTCGGCGACTCCGCATTCGCTTTCGCTCGGATCCGCGGATGCTCTGTCCGGGGCCTTCACGTGGTTCTCGCTTCTCGCCTCCCGCTTTTCGCCCCCGCCTCGCTATTGCGCACCATCAGCGATTTGCGCACCGTCAGCGTTGCGACACGCCGGGCGAGATCTCGCTGATGGTGCGCAACGCCGGTGAGGGTGGTGAGGCTTGGCGATGGTTGAGAGGTTTTCCGCTCGCGCCGTCGGCGACTCCGCATTCGCTTTCGCCCGGATCTGCGGATGCTCTGTCCGGGGCCTTCACGTAGTTCTCGGCTCCCGGTTCTCGCTCCCGCCTCGCTATTGCGCACCATCAGCGATTTGCGCACCGTCAGCGTTGCGACACGCCGGGCGAGATCTCGCTGATGGTGCGCAACACCGGCGGGGGCTGGCGAGTCCCGGTAGGGGCTGGTGGGGCACAGCGAGTCTCGGCGGGGTCTGGCGAGTCGCGGTGGGGGCTGGTGAGGCACAGCGAGGCCCGGCGCGGTGCTGCACCGGTGCGGGCTTGTCGCGAGGTCAGCGCACCGGGATCGCGACGAGCTTGGTCTCGAGGAACTCCTCGATCCCGGTCGTGCCGCCCTCCCGGCCCAGCCCCGACTGCTTGATCCCGCCGAACGGTGCGGCCGGGTTGGAGACCACGCCCACGTTGACGCCGACCATCCCGGCCTGCAGCCGCTCGGACATGGTCAGCGCCCGGTCGAGGTTCTCGGTCATCACGTAGGAGACCAGACCGAACTCGGTGTCGTTGGCCATCGTCACGGCTTCCTCGTCGGTGTCGAAGGGGATCAGCGCGGCGACGGGGCCGAAGATCTCGGTCGACATCAGTTCGGACTCCGGTGAGACGCCACTGAGCACGGTGGGCGGATAGAAGAAGCCGGGGCCGTCCCCGCGGGTGCCGCCGGTCAGCACCTTGGCGCCGCGGGTGACCGCGTCGTCTACCAGTCCCTCGACCTTGGCGACGGCCTTCTCCTCGTCCAACG
>CAMNYG010000090.1 GCA_946570335.1 uncultured Dietzia sp.
CGTGGCGGTTCCGTCGCCAGCCTGCACCCCTGGTAGCGGCTCCCGGAGCTGGCCCGCGCCGTGGCGGTTCCGTCGCCAGCCTGCACCCCTGGTAGCGGCTCCCGGGGCGAGCCCGCGCCCGGGCGGTTCCATCGCCAGCCTGCGCTGCTGGTAGCGGCTCCCGGGGCGGGCCCGCGCCCTGGCGGTTCCATCGGCAGTCGCCACCTTGGTGAGTCAGACGCAGGTGATGGCGCATCAAGCCCCCGGCAGCCACCCCGAATTGCGCACCATCAGCGAGTTGCACACCATCAGCGTCGCGACACGCCGGCGTGAGTCTCGCTGATGATGCTCAAACTCGGTGGTTGGGAGGCATCGGCCGACCGCCGACCACTGTTTTGACATCGGCGACTGGTGCCGGACTCGCCGACTGTCGGCCGCGCTCGGCTGCCTGTGGATGGTCGTCCGCTTATTCCACAGGCTGCCTCTTCACGAACACGTCGGGCTCCGTCACGCGCGAGAGTGAAACCGTGCCGCCCATCCGACCCCGTGCGACCGCCGACTCTGATGCGTTTGCCGCTGCCATTTTCAGCGGCAGGCCGTTCGTCGGTGCCGCAGCCCTGGCCGCCGGAGTACTCAGCGAACACGAGCTACGGACACGGTTCAGGCGCGTGCTGCCGGGAATCCATCTGTCCACCGGTTTCGATTACGACTCCTCCGCCCGGGTACGGGCAGCCTGGCTGTGGGCTCCCCCGGGCGCCGTGATCGCAGGAGCTGCAGCCGCGCTCCTCCACGGCGAGTGGCAGGTCGCGCCCGAAGAAGTCCACCGGGCCATCGACCTGTATCTCCCCCGGACGGTGCGAGCGCCCCGCGGCATCCGCATCCGCCCGCTTCGTCAACCTCTAGGGGAGCAGGAGCTCGCCGTCTTTGGCTCGATTCCGTTCACAGCAGTCGGCCGGACAGCGCTCGACCTCGCACGCTGGCATCACGACCCGCTCCGGGCCGCCATCGCCGTCGACGCCGTATGCAACGTCACGCGGACGCCCGTGTCGGGAATCGAAGAATACGCACGCACCACCGAGAGGCTTCACGGGCGGCGACGAGCCCTGAAACTGTTCGAGCGGTGTGACCATCGTGCGGACTCCCCACGCGAAACCAGGCTCAGACTGATCATCCGAGACTCCCCGCTGCCGGATCCGGAGCCGCAGGTCAAGATCGCGGACTCGGCAGGAAGACACATCGTCACCGCTGACCTGGCATACCGCGCAAGCCGAGTGGCCCTGCTCTACGACGGCGAATCGCACCTGGACCGCGAGCAGCGCGACTGGGACTCGTCCGTGACTGCACGCCTGTTCGACGAGGGATGGCTGGATCTGCGGATCACCTCGGGCATGCTGAACGATCCCGCCACTCTCCTGCGCCGCACCGGGGAGATGCTTCGTCGACAGGGTTCCCGCGCCGCCTGACACGCGCGCACCCGCGGATTGCGCACCGTTAGCGAGATTCCGCACGGCGTGTCGCAACGCTGACGGTGTTCAACACGCTGATGGTGCCTAATCGGAGTCGGCGCGGGCGTCGAGAACCGCCTGGTACAGCTCACGCTTGGTCAGCGGCGCGCCGTCGGCAACCGCCCCGCAGGCGTCCTTGAGCCGCTCGCCGGACCGGACGCGCTCCTCGACGTACTCGACCAGATCCTCCAGCGAGGTCTCGGTCCCCGCGGCGTCGGCGCCCTCCAGGACCACCACGATCTCGCCCAGCACCCCCTCGGCCGTACGCTCCGCGAGCTCGGCCAGAGTCCCGCGCAGCACCTCCTCGTACGTCTTGGTGAGCTCGCGGCACACGGCGGCTCGCCGATCCGCCCCCAACACCTGCGCGGCCTCTGCGAGAGTGTCCGCCAGACGGTGTGGCGACTCGAAGAAGACGCACGTGCGCTCCTCGGTGGCCAACCGCGCCAACCACGTGCGACGCCGACCGCCTCGACGCGGCGGGAATCCGTCGAAGCAGAACCGGTCCACGGGCAGACCACTGAGCACCAGCGCCGTGGTCACCGCGGACGGCCCCGGCAGGCACGTGACCGGTAGCCCGGCCTCGATGCATGCCACTACCAACGAATAGCCCGGGTCGGACACCGCCGGCATGCCGGCATCGGTCACCACGGCCACCACATCGCCGGAACGGACGCGGTCGAGCAGCTGCGGAACCCGGCCGCTCTCGTTGTGCTCGTAGAAGCTCATAACCCGGCCGCCGATGCTCACCCCGAGAGCTGCGGCCAGTGAACGCAGGCGCCGCGTGTCCTCGGCCGCCACCACGTCAGCGGTGGCGAGTACCCGGCGAAGTCGGTCCGAGGCGTCGCCCGGATTCCCGATGGGGGTGGCCGCCAACACGACCCGTCCGGACGTCATGGTGCCCACCTTATCCTCGGCCACCCCCGCTGCCCCCACTATGCTCACCCCTGTGACCTCGACCCCCGGCGTGCGCTCTCCCGGCCGCCCGCTCCCCGCCCCGGACACCGGGCCGGTGGAGACCACCCGGGACCTGATCGTCACCGGGGTGATCGCGCTCCTGGCGTTCGTCTCCCGGTTCTGGGGGCTGGGCTCGGCAACCGACGGCGGCACCCCGATCTTCGACGAGAAGCACTACGCGCCCCAGTCGTACAACATCGCCCAGTTGGGCATCGAGGAAAATCCCGCGTACGGGCTGGTCGTGCACCCGCCGGTGGCCAAGCAGATCGAGTCGATCGGTGGGATGCTGTTCGGCTACACACCGGTGGGCTGGCGGTTCATGGCCGCGATCTGCGGCGTGCTCGTGATTCTCATGGTCATGCGGATCACCCGCCGCCTCACCCGCTCCACCCAGCTCGGACTCATCGCCGGGCTGTTGCTGTGCATGGACGGGGTCACGTTCGTCACCTCCCGCATCGGCATGCTGGACATCTACCAGGTCGTGTTCGTCACGGCCGCCGCGGGCGCCCTGCTGGTCGACCGCGACCAGATGCGGGCACGAATGCACCGCGCGGCCGTCGAGGGGCGTGTGCACCTGTCCGATCTGGGCCCCCGGCTGGGCTTCCGTTGGTGGCGCTTCACCGCCGGCGTGATGCTGGGCCTGTCGCTCGGCGTCAAGTGGTCGGGTCTGTACTTCATCGCCTTCTTCGGCATCATGTCCGTCGCCTGGGACTGGGCTCTGCGCAGCCGCTACGGGGTACGGCGCCCCCTGGCCGGGATGCTCGTGCGGGACGCCACGCCGGCCTTCGTCAGCCTGGTGATCTGGCCGGCCGTGCTCCACATGTTCAGCTGGCTGCCCTGGTTCGCCAACGAGAACTCGGTGTACCGCCACGCGGTGGGGGCGAAGGTCGAGGACACCTGGCTGCCGGACGCGCTCCAGTCGTGGCTGTACTACCAGTCATCCGTCCTCGACTTCCATTCGTCGCTGACCACCTCCGCCGGGAACCGGCACCCGTGGGAGTCCAAGCCGTGGACGTGGCCCATGGGTCTGCGGCCGATGCTCTACTACGTCGAGCAGGGTGACCAGGTCGCCGGCTGCGGTGAGGCGTCCTGTGTGCGGGCGATCATGCTGCTGGGCACGCCCGCCATCTGGTGGCTGGCGATCCCGGTCCTGGCGTGGGCGTTCTGGCGCGCGGTGATCTGCCGTGACGGTCGCTACGTGTTCCCGCTCGTCGGGTACTCGGCCGGTTACCTGCCGTGGTTCTTCCAACACGACCGGCAGATGTACTTCTTCTACGCCGCTGTCATGGCGCCGTTCTTCGTCATGATGGTGGCGCTGGTGCTCGGCGAGGTGGCGGGCAAGGCCACCGATCCCCCGCGCCGCCGGATCATCGGCCGGGCGATCGTCAGCCTCTATCTGGCCCTGGTGGTGGTCAACTTCATCTACATGCTGCCGATCCTGTCGGGCACCCCCATCACGCAGACGGAGTGGAACCTGCAGCTCTGGCTGCCGTCCTGGCGCTGAGCGCGACCCGGACCGCCGATCTGACCGCCCTCCTGGCGCTGAGCGCGACCCGGACCGCCGATCTGACCACCGTCCTGGCGCCGAGGGGTCCCGTCCGCCGATTCACCCTGTTGCCGAGCGGCTTCGGTCAGTAGCGTCGTGGCGTGAACGAGCTATCCATTCCCTTCCCCGATCTCGGGATGTCCGACACGACGCAGGAATGGCTGGTGGAGAAGCCGGTCATGATCGTCGTATACGTACTGTTGGCGCTGGCGGTGCGCTGGCTCCTACACCGGGGCATCGACCGCGTCACCACCCCCACCGCCGACGGCACCACCCCGCGCCTGATGCCGCGCCGCCGCAGGAAGACGGACGTCGGCACCACCATCGACGTAGAAGAGCACGACGACGAGCGACGCGAGGTCAGCGCCGACGAGAGCGGTGGGCTGACCGCCGAGAGCCTCAAGAAGAGCACCCGCCGCAAACCCGCCGAGCAGGCGATGTCCGACCGCAAGCGGGCCGAGCGGCGCGCCCAGCGCATGGCCACCATCGGGTCGGTGCTCAAGTCGCTGGTGTCCTTCGTCGTCCTGGTCTGGGTGGTGCTGCAGACCCTGGCGATCCTCGGGGTGAACGTGGCGCCCTTCATCGCCTCGGCCGGCATCGTCGGCGTCGCCTTGGGATTCGGCGCCCAGGCGCTGGTCCGCGATTTCCTGTCCGGGATCTTCATGCTGTTCGAGGACCAGTACGGCGTGGGCGACTGGGTGGACCTGGGCGAGGCCGAGGGCACGGTCGAGAACGTGGGACTGCGCATCACCTCCCTGCGCGATCTGCACGGGACACTCTGGTACTGCCGCAACGGCGACATCATGCGCGTGGGCAACTACAGCCAGGACTTCGGTGTGGCGTTCCTGGAGATCCCGGTCTCCTACGGCGCCGACGTCGACCGGGCTTGTGACATCGCGATCGAGACGGCCAAGCGGGCGGCACGCGAGGAGCCGATCAGGTCCAACCTCATCTCCGGGCCCGAGTTGGCCGGCGTCAACGAGCTGGGCGCGGACTCGTGGTCGCTGCGGATGACGGCCGTGACCCACGCCAATACCCAGTGGGCGACCGAGCGCGAGTTGCGCCGGCGCATCCGCAACGCCTTCGACGAGGCCGGTATCGACGCCCCCTACCCGCAAGGACTGCCGGTATCGATGCTCAAATCGGTGTCCTCCGCCGAATGAGGGCCTGACCGCCGGGAGGCGGGGCTCAGCCGCCCAGGACCCTGTCGATGCTGAAGCGCCCCGCCCCGACGGCGGCGATGAGTAGTGCCCCCACCCCCAGTGCCACCACCAGTTCCCAGCCGTTCTGGGTGACGAACGGGCCGTTGGTGGCGTGCACGAAGTAGAACGCGCCGGCCATGTCCGCGCCGAGCAGGATGCCGGCCAGCGGGGTGAGGATGCCGGCGATGAGCGCGATCCCGGCGACCAGCTCCACCCCGGCCACGATCATCGCGGTGACATGCGGCTGCGGCACACCGAAGGACGCGAATTGCTCGCCCACGCGGGTCAGGCCGAGGGTGAAGAACTTCTGCCACCCGTGGGCAACGAAGATCACCCCCAGCCCGATGCGTGCCAGAAGGATCGCGCCGTCGGTGAGGGTCTCCATCCCCCTCACGGGAGGACGCCCTGCGCAGCCTTGTTGATCTTCCGGGCGATGAGCTTCATCGCCAGTTTGTAGGCTGGCGGTGCGAACTTCTGGGCGGCGAACGCCAATCTGATGTCCGGCGAGGTGTAGATGATGTAGCGGCCCTTGCGCACGCCCTCGAGCATCGACTCCGCCGCCTGGTCCGGGGTGACGGCGTGACGCTGGAACTGCGCCGCGGTCTTGGCCACCTCCGGGTTCGACCGGTCGACGCCGGCGATCTCGATGGTCCCCACCAGCGGGGTGTCAACCGCGCCGGGGCACACCAGGTGCACGCCGATGTCGTACGGCGCGAGGTCGAAGCGCAGCACCTCGGCGATACCGCGGATGCCGAACTTGGCGGCGCTGTAGGCGGCGTGCCAGGGCAGTCCGAGCAGTCCCGCGGCGGAGGAGACCATCACCAGGGCGCCGGGCTTGCGTGCTGTCATCATGGCCGGGACGAACGCCTCGATCACGTGGATGGTGCCCATGAGGTTGACCTCGACCATGGACCGCCAGATGCGGTGTTC
>CAMNYG010000091.1 GCA_946570335.1 uncultured Dietzia sp.
GGTCCCCGCTCGTGACCTCGTGCCCGGCCGCCGCGAGCCCCGCGACCACGCCGCGCCCGAGAAAACCACTGCCTCCGGTGACCAGAACCTTCATGCCGCAACCGCCCTCTCGTCATTGCCGCCAGGTCCGCCACGCCCGCCGGGCCCGCCACTCGCACCGGTCCGCCGCTTCCACACCACCGCCACCGCGAGCCCGGCGATGATGTCCCACACTCCCCACCACGCCGCGACGAGCGCCATACCGCCGAGCCCGTCGAAGAAGCAGAAGACGAACAGCAATCCCAGCCCGGCGTTGCGGATGCCCACCTCGAAGGTCATCGCCTTACGCGCGGGCACGTCGAGCGCGAAGCCCCGCGCGATCGAGTAGCCGAGTCCCAACGCGAGCGCGTCGTGCAGGAACACCGCCAGCGCCACTACACCTATATAGCCCACGAACAGGGCCCAGTTGTTGGCCACCGCGACCAGGATGATCCCGCCCAGCGCCAGGAACGACAGGATCCCCACCACGCGGTGACTGCGCGCCGCGACCCTCGGCAGCAGGTGCGAGACCACGAGTCCGAGCGCGAACGGGAGGGCGATCACCAGCACGACCTCGCTGAGCATGTCCCACGGCGCCACGCTGATCTCGTTGAAGTACTCGCGCCCCGTCGGGTGCAGGTGCCCCCAGAGGGAGAAGTTGATGGGCAGCATGAAGATCGCGATCACGTTGCCGACCGCCGTCATGGACACCGACAGCGCCACATCGCCGCCCGCCCGGTGTGTGAGGATGTTGGACACGTTCCCCGGCGGGCAGCACGCCACGAGGATCATGCCGAGCGCGACCGACCCCTGCACCCCGAGGATCAGCGTCAGCAGGAACGTCAGCGCCGGCAGCAGCGCGAACTGCGCCACGATCGCCACCGCGAACGCCTTGGGCTTGCGCAGTGCCAGCCGGAAGTCGCTGAGCTTGGTGTCCATCGCGATCCCGAACAGGATCAGGCCCAGCACGATCTTCAGCGTGGTCAGTGAGCCGGAGTCGAACGCGATCCGGATGTCGTCGACGTTCATGCGCCGCGCCCCTCACCCTGGGCCCGGCCCCGCCCCGCCGCGTCCATGCGCGCGACCAGGTCCGTCACCGCGCCCCGGTACGCGCTCTTGTTGACGTAGTAGGCCATCCGGTCCAACCCTAGGTACTTGTAGCCGCCCGTCAGGTCGGGCCTGGGTCCCCGCCGGGAGGAGTCGACGACGACAACGACATCACGGCCAGCCGCAGTCCCCTGCCGCCGGGCCGACAAGTATCTCGCTACCAGGTCGGCCTGTTCGTACCGGCCCTGCCAGCCGATCCCGGAGGCCTCCACCATGCCCAGGACGGCCAGATCGTCGCGGGCCGACGGGAAGATGTTCAGATATAGATCCGGGGCGGCGGCCCCCTCGGACCAGTCGAGGTACTCCCGGTCGATGAACGGGTAGTTCAGCACGTAGCCGGTGGCCAGCATGACGAGGTCGTACTCACCGGAACTGCCAACCCCTGCCCCGCCAGCACCTGTCCTGCCCGGCCCTGCCCTGCCCGCCCGGAAGTGGACCGTGTTGCCGTCGAAGCGCTCAATGTCCGGGCGGACCGTGATGTCGCCGTGGCCCACGTGCTGCAGGACCAGACTGTTGACCACCGGATGCGATTCATAGATCTTGTGGTCGGGCTCGGGGAAACCGAATCGCGTCGGATCGCCCGTGAATGCCTTGAGCACCCGCGAGTCGATGAACTGCTTGATCGGCGCCGGCAGCGGCGTGCCCGTGTTGAGGGTGTCCGCCGGCTTGCCGAAGATGTACTTGGGCACGAAGTGGTAGCCGCGTCGGACGCTGATGTCGACCGACGCCGCGTGGTGCACCGCGTCCACCGCGATATCGCACCCACTGTTGCCGCCGCCCACCACGAGGACCCGCTTCCCCGCCAGCTCCTGCGGATACTTGTAGCGGCTGGTGTGGATCAGCTCGCCGCTGAACTCGCCGTCGAACCGCGGGATATTGGGCTCCGAGAGGGTGCCGTTGGCGATCACCAGGGCCGAGAACTCCCCGACCTCCACCTGGTCACTGCTGGCGGTGTTGTCGTCGTCACCAACGTTCCGCACGGTGAGCCGCCACCCCGAGTCGCGTGCCGCGCCCAACGGTTCCGCACGCACGACCTCGGTGCCGAAGCGGAAGCGGTCGCGGAGGCCGAAGTGTTCGGCGAAGTCGCGGAAGTAAGCGAGCAGGCGGCGGTGGTCCGGGTAGTCGGGGGTATCCGCGGGCATGGGGAACTCGGCGAACTCCGTGGTGCGGGCCGACGAGATGAGGTGCGCCGAGTCGTAGACGGTGCTGCGCGGCGAGTCGATGTTCCACAGCCCGCCGACGTCGTCCGCGAGGTCAAAGCCCACCCACGGCACCCCCTGGCGGTCGAGATTGCGCGCCGCGGCCAAGCCTGACGGGCCGGCGCCGATGATCGCCACTGGTCGACTGTCAAGTTCGGTCATGGCTTGAGATCCTGCCCGAAATGCACCGCTCCCCGGCCCTAACGACCAATTTGATCGTGGACCGGGGAGCGTGTGCGGCTGCGCGCGGGGCGCGGCCGGGGCGCGCTTACTTCTCGCGGACGACCGACCCGTCGTCCTGCAGCCGCAGGAGCGGGTAGATGCCGTTCTCGTCGTGGTTCTCGTCTCCCACGACGGGCGGGTTGAAGACGCAGAGCATCTGCATCTCCTCCTCCACGATCACCTGGTGCTTCTCGTGGCCGTCGAGCAGGTACATCGAGCCCGCCTCGAGCGGGTACTCCTTGTTGTTGGTGAGGTCACGCAGCGTGCCCTTACCGCGGGTGAGCCAGACCGCCTCGATGTGGTTGGCGTAGTGGAAGTCGTTGACAGTGCCGGCGGCGATGGTGGTCTCGTGGAACGAGAAACCCACACGGTCGTCGGCCAGGACGATGCGCTTTGACTCCCAGTTACCGTTGTTGCCCTTGATGTGGCGGTCGGTATCGGTGATCTCGGCGGTGGTGCGAACAATCATGACGTGTCTCCTGGAGCGGGGTGGTCAGCGAGATGCGCGGTCGGCGCGACGCGTGATCAGGCGTACTGCCGGATCAGGCGTACTGCTGGGCGAGGACGTGGTCGACAGCCTCGTAGCAGATCTCGATGCCACGATCGCGCTCGTCGTCGGTCAGCGTGAGCGGGGCGAGGAACTTGATGACCTCGTCGCTCGGGCCGGCGGTCTCGACCAACATCTTGTTGTCGAAGCAGCGCGCCATCGCCTGGCCGGCCAGGTCCGGATTCTCGAGGAACGCGATACCGAACGCCATGCCACGGCCGCGGAGCTCGAGCTTGCCCTCGTACTTGTAGACCAGCGGCGAGAAGCGCTCACGGAGGATGCGACCGTTCTCGAGGGTGCGGTTCTGCAGTTCGTCGTCCGACCAGTACTTGCGCAGCGCCAGCTCCGCGGTGACGAACGCCAGGTTGTTTCCGCGGAAGGTGCCGTTGTGCTCGCCCGGCGTCCACTCGTCGAGGTCGCGGTTGAACAGGGTGACGGCCAGCGGGAGTCCGTAGCCGCCGATGGACTTGGACAGCGTGACGATATCCGGCTTGATGCCCGCGAACTCGAATGAGAAGAACTCGCCGGTGCGGCCGCAGCCCATCTGGACGTCGTCGACGATCAGCAGGATCTCGTGGCGCTTACACAGGGCGTCGAGGGCCTGCAGCCACTCGGCGCGCGCGGCGTTGATGCCACCCTCGCCCTGGACGCACTCGACGATCACGGCCGCCGGTCGGTTCATGCCCGAGCCGGAGTCGACGAGCACGCGCTCCATCCACTGGAAGTCTTCGGTGACTCCACCGAAGTAGTTGTCGTACGGCATCGGGGTGGCGTGCACCAGCGGGATGCCGGCACCGGCGCGCTTCATCGAGTTACCCGTCACGGACAGGGACCCGAGGGTCATTCCGTGGAATGAGTTGGTGAAGTTGATGACGGCCTCGCGGCCGGTGACCTTGCGGGCCAGCTTCAGCGCGGACTCGACCGCGTTCGTACCGGTCGGGCCGGGGAACATGACCTTGTAGTCCAGGCCGCGCGGCTCGAGGATCGTGGATGTGAAGGTGTTCAGGAAGTCGCGCTTGGCGACGGTGTACTTGTCCAACGAGTGGGTGACGCCGTCACGCTGGATGTACTCGAGCAGCGCGTTCTTCATGTCGTCGTCGTTGTGGCCGTAGTTGAGCGCGCCCGCGCCGCCGAAAAAGTCTAGGTACTCGACCCCGTCGACCGTCGTCAGGGTCGCGCCCTTGGCGGTGTCGAACACCGCGGGCCAGTTGCGCGAATAGCTGCGAACCTCGGATTCGCGGTCGGTGAAAATCGACGTATCGGTACTGGAATCGTGCGTGGTCTCGGTCATCATCTTGCTCACTCCAATGAAAAAGCGTCGGGCAGCGGCGGCGGGCCGGGCGGCCCATCGCCCAGTCCTTAGGAAATCGTGTAGAGGTCTTCTTGCTCGTGGCCCTCTCCGAGAAGTTCGGCGCCCAGGTAGTCCTCGCTGGTCAGCGTCATTCCGCGATCCCGGGCCACCGCGCCGAAGGTGCGCTTGGAGGCCTCGTTGCCCGGGCTGATGGTGGTGCGCAGCCGCACCGTTCCCTGCTCCTTGCCGGTGCGGTCCATGAGTCCGTGCAGCAGGCGGGCCGCGAGGCCCTTGCCACGCTGGTCGGCATCCACGCCGACCTGCCACACGAAGATCGTGTCCGGTTCGGAAGCGCGGATGAAGCCGGTGACGAAGCCGACGACGCGGCCTTCGACCTCGACGACGATGGAGCTCTTCGCGAACTCTGCGCCCCACAGGACGTAGGCGTAAGGCGAGTTCAGATCGAGGACTCCGCTGTCGCGGGCAATCTCCCACATACGGTGTCCGTCTGCCGCGGTGGGCGGACGGAAAACCGCGTCAGACGAATCAGGGGCACGGGGTACTTCGCGTTCTCCTGGGGTCATAATCCCCACCCACCGTAGTGAGGCCACCCGGTTGTTGCACCTGCCTTCCCCGATTCGTTACCTGAATTGGCAATGAGTGTGCAGGTGACCCGCAGCGAGTGAGGTCGGTCACTCACCAGTTATCTTGCATCCACCCGGACGCGATACACCGATGAGAGGATCTACACATGAACGACAACCCGATCATCGAGTTCGACGAGGCCCGCTGCCTTCAACTTCTCGCCGGCGCCTCCCTCGGCCGACTTGTCACCGTCAATGATGGCCGGGCCGAGATCTACCCCGTGAACTACGTCCTCTCGAGGGAAGGAAAGCTGTACTTCCGTACCGCAGAGGGCAGCAAGCTGGCCGAACTGACCGTGCACCCGGACGTGCTGTTCCAGGTCGACCACATCGTCGACCGCTCCGCCTGGTCCGTCGTGGTCCGCGGCCACGCGCGTCGACTGGAGGGTTTCGACGAGATCAATCGCGCCGAGGAACTCGACCTCAAACCCTGGATCCCCACGCTGAAGTACAGCTTCGTCGAGATCACGCCCGAGAAGCTGTCAGGCCGCGGCTTCACCTTCGGCGAGGAGCCGGAGCGTTACTCCAGCTGACCGAGCGGTTCGGCTGGCCAGAGGCCCCCTCTGGCATGCGCCCTTGCGGGGCGCGCCAGGGCGCGGGCGGTGACCTCGTCCATGCCACCGTCCAGCATCGCCGGGGCACTCGACCGATGACGCGAGGGAGCGAAGGGACCAATCGGTTGAGAGAATCCAGCCCCTCCGGCGGCAGGCGCACTGCATGTACACGACTACTGAGAGAACGGCCTCGTCGTCGTCACAACCATCAGACAATGAGGCCATGACCACCTCAACCCGCCTGCTCAAGAGCAAGGACACCTACTCACGTGAGGCGCTCGCAGACCTCCTGGCCACGCTGGCCGATCGGATCCGGTCAGGAACGGTGACGTTCGACCAGGCCGGCAGCAGCGTCGAACTCGCTGTACCCGAGTCGGTTCGGCTGGACATCGAGATCAAGGACGTGCCCAAACCGACCGGCGTCAAACACGAACTCGAACTCGAGATGTCATGGGTGACCGACGCCGACGGCGAACCGATACCGTCCGGGGGCGTGTCGGTCTCCTGACCGGGCAGGCCAGCTAG
>CAMNYG010000092.1 GCA_946570335.1 uncultured Dietzia sp.
CCGGCGCCGACACCCTCGTCGTGGTGGGCTGCGTCTCGATGCTGCTGGTCGACGGACAACTGGAGGGCAAGCCACACACCTACGAGAAGGCCATGGAGCGGTGGCGCCGGTTGCGCGGTCGGCACGGGGTACTGCTCACCGGTCACGCGATGCTGGTGGCCGATCTCGCCGACGTCGGTGTCGCGGGTGGGGGCGACGACGTCGTCGTCAGATACTCCGGCGCGGACACCTCCGACACCACGGTGCACTTCGGCGCCCCGTCAGATGCCGACCTGGACGTGTACCTGCGCACCGGGGAGCCGCTCGAGTGCGCGGGCGCGTTCACCATCGAGTCGCTCGGCGGCTGGTTCATCGACCGGATCGAAGGCGATCCGTCGAGCGTGATCGGGCTCAGTCTCCCGCTGCTGCGGAGGCTCCTCAAGGACGCCGGTCTGCACGCGCACAGCCTGTGGCGCCCCGAGCTGCGTTCCTGAACCGCAGGTCAGAGCGGGTCAGCCGAGTCGGCTCCTCCCCCATGTCCGCACCAGCGGACCCCCAACTCCACACATGAGGGAGGCCTCTCATTAGACTGCGGAGAAGTATCGGTGGGCCCATCGGGGACACCGTCGTTTCAGACGTCCATCACCAGGAGGCCCTGAGTGCCCAGTCATGCCAGCTCTCATATCACCAAGGTCCTCGTCGCCAACCGCGGCGAGATCGCCGTCCGTGTGATCCGTGCGGCGAAGGACGCCGGTCTGGCCAGCGTGGCCGTGTATGCCGAACCCGACGCCGACGCGCTGTTCGTCAAGCTGGCGGATGAGGCCTTCGCCCTCGGTGGCACCACCTCCGCCGAGTCGTACCTCGTCTTCGACAAGATCCTCGACGCCGCCGCCAAGTCCGGCGCCGACGCCATCCACCCCGGCTACGGCTTCCTCTCCGAGAACGCCGACTTCGCGCAGGCCGTCATCGACGCCGGTCTGATCTGGATCGGCCCGCCGCCGCAGGCCATCCGCGACCTCGGGGACAAGGTCACCGCCCGCCACATCGCCGAGCGCGCCCAGGCACCGATGGCCGCCGGCACCAAGGACCCGGTCGCCGATGCCGACGAGGTCGTGGCGTTCGCCGAGAAGCACGGCCTGCCCATCGCCATCAAGGCCGCCTTCGGTGGCGGTGGCCGCGGCATGAAGGTCGCCCACAAGATGGAAGAGGTCGCCGAGCTCTTCGAGTCCGCCACCCGTGAGGCCGTCGCCGCCTTCGGTCGCGGCGAGTGCTTCGTCGAGCAGTACCTCGACAAGGCCCGCCACGTCGAGGCCCAGGTCCTCGCCGACAAGCACGGCAACGTCGTGGTGGCCGGTACCCGCGACTGCACCCTGCAGCGTCGGTTCCAGAAGCTCGTCGAGGAGGCCCCCGCACCGTTCCTGACCGACGAGCAGCGCAGCCGGATCCACGAGTCTGCCAAGCGCATCTGCAAGGAGGCCGGCTACTACGGCGCCGGCACGGTCGAGTACATGGTCCAGGGCGACACGATCTCGTTCCTCGAGGTCAACACCCGCCTCCAGGTGGAGCATCCGATCACCGAGGAGACCGCCGGCATCGACCTGGTGCTGCAGCAGTTCAAGATCGCCGAGGGCGAGGTGCTGGAGTTCACCGAGGACCCGGAGCCGCGCGGCCACGCGTTCGAGTTCCGGATCAACGGTGAGGACGCCGGTCGTGGCTTCCTGCCGGCGCCCGGCACCATCACCACCTACCACGAGCCCGCCGGCCCGGGCATCCGCATGGACTCCGGTGTCGAAGAGGGCGACACCATCGGTGGCCAGTTCGACTCGATGCTCGCCAAGCTGATCGTCTGGGGAGAGGACCGCGACCAGGCGCTCGCCCGCTCGGCCCGTGCACTGGCCGAGTACAAGATCGAGGGCATGGCCACCGTCGTGCCGTTCCACGCCCACATCGTCACCAACCCGGCCTTCGTCGGCGACGGCAAGAGCTTCGACGTCTACACCAAGTGGATCGAGGAGGAGTGGGACAACCCGATCGAGCCGTGGACTCCGACCGGTGCGCCGGCCGACGACGACGAGCCCGTCGAGCGCAAGAAGGTCGTCGTCGAGGTGGACGGCCGTCGCGTCGAGGTCTCGCTGCCCGGTGACCTCGCCTTCGGCGGCTCGCACGCCGGTGGCACGGTCCGCCGCAAGGCCAAGTCCCGCACCCGCGGTGGCGCGGCCGGCGCCGCCGCGTCCGGAGACGCCGTGTCGGCACCCATGCAGGGCACCGTCGTGAAGGTCGCCGTCGAGGAGGGCCAGGAGGTCGCCGCCGGCGATCTGGTGGCCGTGCTCGAGGCCATGAAGATGGAGAACCCGGTCACCGCACACAAGGACGGGGTCGTCACCGACCTCGCCGTGGACGCCGGTGCTGCCGTGACCCAGGGCGCGGTGCTCTGCGAGATCAAGTGATCCGCTGACGGCGTCGGCCGGTCCGCCGGCGCCGTCCACCGCCACCGGTGACCTCCCGGTCGCTCTCACCCGGAATCCGCTGTCTCCCGTCGCGATCCGCCGCCCATGTCGGGCTTGCGGATCCGGCGCGGGGAGAGCGGATTCCGCCGTTCCGGGAGTCTGGACGGCCCCACCCGCCGGCGGTGCGACGGACGGGTTCCTAGACGCTGCCGCTGACCGAGTGGTCGACCACCGGCTCCGCGACCGCCGGGTCGAAGGAGGTGTCCGTCAGGAACTCGCGGACCTCGGGCACGTTCCTGAGGAAACGGTCAGCCTCGTCGTCGGACTCGGTCACCTGGCTCGCCTCCTCGGCGGCGATCCGCTGCTCGAACAATCCCACCTCGCGCTCGACGCGGGCCGCGTCCCAGCCCAGTACCCCGGCCATGAGCTCGGCGACCTCACGCGCGCACTCGACTCCTCCGTGCTGGTACTCCATGGAGATGCGGGTCCGGCGCACCAGGACGTCCTCGAGGTGTAGGGCGGCCTCGGCAGCCGCCGCGTAGACCACCTCGACCCGCAGGTAGCGCTCGGCGCCGACCAGCGGCTCGAGCAGGTCCGGCCGGTCGGCGGCCATGTCGAGCACGTCCTCGGTCAGGGTGCCGTAGCGCCCCAGCAGGTGCGTGACCTGATCCTCGCGGATCTCGTGATTGTCGGCGATCCGGTCGGCGCGGTTGACCATCGCCGGGTAGCCGTCGGCGCCCATCAGCGGGATCCGCTCCGTGGTGGAGGGCGGCACCCCGTCGGCCCGCTCCCCCAGCTCCGCGACGGCGGCGTCCACGGCATCGGCGGCCATCACGCGGTAGGTGGTGTACTTGCCGCCGGCCACCACCACGGCGCCCGGGGCGACGGTCATGACCGCGTGCTCGCGCGACAGTTTGGCGGTGGAGTCCGCGCCGCCGGACAGCAGCGGCCGCAGCCCCGCGTAGACGCCGCGCACGTCCTCACGCACGATCGGCTCGGTGAGCACGGAGTTCACGTGGCCGAGGATGTAGTCGATGTCCGCGCTGGTGGCGGCCGGATGGGCGAGGTCGAGCTGCCAGTCGGTGTCGGTGGTTCCGATGATCCAGTACTCGCCCCAGGGGATGACGAACAGCACGGACTTCTCGGTGCGCAGGATCAACGCCGCCTCCGAGTCGACCTTGTCGCGGTCCACCACGATGTGCACGCCCTTCGACGCGCGGACGGTGAAGCCGCCCTCCTCGCCGAGCATCCGCTGCAGCTGGTCGGTCCACACGCCGGCGGCGTTGAGCACGGCACCGGCCCGCACGTCGGTCTCGAGCCCGGTCTCGGCGTCCCGGACGCGCACGCCGGTGACCCGCTCACCGTCACGCAGGTAGCCGATCACCTGCGTGGAGTTGGACACCACGGCGCCGTGGCGCGCGGCGGTGCGGGCCAGTGTGAGGGTGTGGCGGGCGTCGTCGACGAGTGTGTCCCAGTAGCGGATGCCGCCGACCACCACGTCCTCGCGCAGGCCGGGCGCGATGCGGTGGGCGCCGGCGCGGCTGTAGTGCTTCTGTGGGGGTACGCTCTTGGCCCCGCCCATGACGTCGTAGAGCACGAATCCGGCGGCCATGTAGGGGCGCTCCCAGAAGCGACGGGTCAGCGGGAACAGGAATTTCAGGGGTGTGACCAGGTGTGGGGCCAGGCGGGTCATGCTGAGTTCGCGCTCGTGCAGGGCTTCGGCGACCAAGCCGAAGTCGAGCTGCTCGAGGTAGCGCAGGCCCCCGTGGAACATCTTGGAGCTGCGAGAGGAGGTGCCTGCGGCGAAATCTCGGGCCTCGACCATGGCGACGTTCAGTCCGCGGGTGGCGGCGTCGACGGCGCTGCCGGTGCCCACGACGCCACCGCCCACTATCACGATGTCGAACGTCTCCTCGGACAGCCTGCGCCATGCCTCGGCTCTGCGCTCGGGGCCGAGGACGGATCGGGACCTGATCGTGGGCATGGATGGCTCCCTCCGCGGCCGGGGTGAGGTGTTCCGGCCGGTTGAGCCCGACTCTACGCCCGCGCGGACGTAGTCTCAGGGATGTGAGTCGCAACACCTACATTCTGGCCATAGATCAGGGCACCACGTCGACGAGGGCCATACTCTTCGACGACGACGGTCTGCCAGTCCCGGCCGCCACCGCCCAGATCGAGCACAGGCAGATCTTCCCGCACGCGGGGTGGGTGGAGCACGATCCCATGGAGATCTGGTCGAACGTGCGCGCGTCGATGGCGCAGGTCGCCAGCCATGTGGATCTGGAGCCGGCGTCGGTGCGCGCGATCGGGATCACGAATCAGCGTGAGACGACGGTGGTGTGGGATCGGGCCACCGGATTGCCTGTGTACAACGCGATCGTGTGGCAGGACACGCGCACGTCCGGGATCTGCGCGCGCCTGGCGGAGGGACATCCGGAGGGTGACGATCGTTTCCGCGCCACCACGGGTCTGCCGCTGTCGACATACTTCGCCGGCCCCAAGATCCGGTGGATCCTGGACCACCTGGACGCCGAGGGTGAGCGTGGGACCGAGCGCGCCGAGGCGGGCGAACTGCTTGCGGGAACCGTCGACTCGTGGCTGGTGTGGAACCTCACCGGTGGTAGGCGCGGGGGCGACGACGGCGAGGCCGCCCTGCACGTCACCGATGCCACCAACGCCTCCCGTACCCTGCTCATGGATCTGAGGACGCTCGACTGGGACGAGGAGATCTGTCGCGAGGTCGGCGTTCCCCGCGCGATGCTCCCGGAGATCGTCCCCTCTTCCGGCGTGCTGGGTCGCGTCGTCGGGCGGCGGATGTTCGGGGGCACTCCCATCGCGGGGGTCCTCGGGGATCAGCAGGCGGCACTGTTCGGACAGACGTGCTTCGAGCCCGGGGACACCAAGAACACCTACGGGACCGGCGCGTTCCTGCTCCTCAACACGGGCACGACGCCGCAGTTCAGCACCAATGGCCTGCTCACGACGGTCGGCTACCAGCTCGGCCACGACGCCCCGGTCTACGCGCTGGAGGGCTCGGTGGCGATGGCCGGCTCGCTGGTCCAGTGGCTGCGGGACAACCTGGGGGTGATCTCGACCGCCGCCGAGACGGAGGATCTGGCGTTCTCGATCGAGGACAACGGGGACTGCTATCTCGTCCCGGCCTTCTCGGGTCTGCTGGCGCCGCGGTGGCGACCGGACGCGCGGGGCGTGATGGTGGGGCTGACCAGGTTCCACACCAAGGCGCACCTGGCTCGGGCCGCACTGGAGGCTACGGCGTTCCAGACCCGCGAGATGACCGACGCCATGTGCGCGGATGCCGGTGCGTCGACCGGTTCACTGCGCGTGGACGGCGGGATGGTCGGCAACGACTTCCTCATGCAGTTCCAGGCAGACCTGCTGGGTGTGGACGTGGTGCGCCCGGAGGTCACCGAGACCACCGCGTTGGGGGCCGCGTTCGCCGCTGGCCTGGCGGTGGGCAAATGGGATTCAACCGACAGGCTGCGCGAGTTGTGGCGTGAGGACCGCCGCTGGTCGCCGGGGATGTCGGAGGAAGATCGGGAACGCCTACTCGGGCGCTGGAACGACGCGGTGGAGCGGACCCTGGGCTGGGCCGAAGCGGAGGACTGACCCGCCGGGGCGCCCGCCCG
>CAMNYG010000093.1 GCA_946570335.1 uncultured Dietzia sp.
CGGTGTCCCGGTCGCGCTCAAGGACGTGTTCACCACCACCGACGCGCCCACCACGTGCGCCTCGCGGATGCTCGAGGGCTACATGTCGCCCTACGACGCGACGGTGACCAGCCGCCTGCGTGCCGCGGGCATCCCGATCCTCGGCAAGACCAACCTGGACGAGTTCGCGATGGGCTCCTCGACCGAGAACTCGGCGTACGGCCCGACCCGCAATCCGTGGGACCACGACCGGACGCCCGGTGGCTCCGGTGGCGGCTCGGCCGCGGCCCTGGCTTCCTTTCAGGCACCGCTGGCCGTGGGCACCGACACCGGTGGCTCCATCCGTCAGCCCGCCGCACTCACCGCCACGGTCGGTGTCAAGCCGACGTACGGCACGGTCTCGCGACACGGGCTCGTCGCCTCAGCCTCGTCGCTCGACCAGGGCGGGCCCTGCGCCCGGACCGTCGAGGACACGGCACTTCTGCATCAGGTGATCGCCGGCCACGATCCCAGCGACTCGACCAGCCTCGACGTCGCGATCCCCGACATGGTGGTCGCGGCCCGGGAAGGCGCGCGCGGCGACCTGAAGGGTGTCCGCGTGGGTGTCGTGCGCGAACTGGCGGGCGACGGATACCAGGCCGGCGTCGAGGCCTCCTTCCGGACCGCGGTGGAAACCCTCCGGGGTCTCGGCGCCGAGATCGTCGAGGTCTCGTGTCCGAACTTCAAGTACGCGCTGCCCGCGTACTACCTGATCCTCCCGTCCGAGGTCTCGTCCAACCTGGCCCGCTTCGACGCCATGCGTTACGGACTCCGCACCGGTGAGGGCTCCGCAGATCAGGTGATGGCCGCCAGCCGCGCAGAGGGGCTGGGGCCGGAGGTCAAACGCCGGATCATGCTGGGTACCTACGCGCTGTCGGCCGGATACTACGACGCCTTCTACGGTCAGGCGCAGAAGATCCGGACGCTCATCGCACGTGACTTCGACGCCGCCTACGAAGACGTGGACGTGCTGGTTTCACCCACCACACCCACCACCGCGTTCCCGCTGGGGGACAAGGTGTCGGATCCGGTCGCGATGTACCAGTTCGACCTGTGCACCCTGCCGCTCAACCTCGCCGGCCACTGCGGCATGTCCGTGCCGACCGGCCTGGTGGACGGACTGCCCGCCGGCATGCAGATCATGGCGCCGGCCATGGCCGACGAGCGTCTGTACCGGGTCGGTGCGGCGTTCGAGGCCGCGAGGGGCGCGATCGCGTGACCGTGGTCCCCGAGCGGGACGCGTGGAAGGCACTCGCGGCCCTGGTCATCGGGTTCTTCATGATCCTGGTGGATCAGACGATCGTCGCGGTGGCCACCGAGGCGTTCGTCACCCAGCTGGGCGCTACGACCAACCAGGTCATCTGGGTGACCAGCGCCTATCTGCTCGCCTATGTGGTGCCGTTGCTGTTCACCGGCCGACTCGGGGACCAGATCGGCCCGCGCACGGTGGCGATCGCCGGGTTGGTCGTGTTCACCGGGGCGTCGTTGTGGTGTGGGCTCGCCCCTGATGTCGAGACCCTGATCGTCGCGCGCGTCTTCCAGGGGATCGGCGCGGCTCTCCTGACGCCGCAATCGCTGAGTGTCATCACCCGGGTGTTCGCGTCGGACCGCCGCGGTGCCGCGATGGGCGCCTGGGGTGCGGTCGCGGGCATCGCCTCGGTGGTGGGCCCGGTGCTCGGCGGGGTGCTCATCGACACGTTCGACTGGCGTTGGATCTTCTTCGTCAACATCCCGTTCGGGATCGTCGCGGTGGTACTCGTCTGGCTGTGGGTGCCGACACTGCAGACCCGCCGCCATTCCTACGACATCCCCGGCATCCTGCTGTCGGCCGTCGGCATGTTCCTGCTCGTGTACGGGGTACAGCAGGGCGAGTCGCACGGGTGGGGCGCCACGACGGGGGCCTTCATCGCTCTGGGACTGCTCGCGCTCGTGGTGTTCCTCTGGTGGCAGTCGCGCGTGCGGACCGAACCGCTCGTTCCGCTCCGGCTGTTCCGGGACCGCAACTTCTCGATCGGGAACTTCGGGGTCTCGACGATCGGCTTCGTCACCGCCGGCACGATGGTGCCGCTGATGTTCTATCTCCAGGGCGTCAAGGGAATGAGCCCCACGACGGCGGGACTGATGTTGCTCCCGATGGCGGTGATCGCCGGCATCCTCGCGCCGATCGTGGGCCGACTCGCGGACCGTCTCGATCCGCGGATCTTCACCGGTATCGGCTACTTCTCGTACTCGATCTCACTGATCTGGCTGGCGCTGGTCATGGATTCGTTCACGTCGATCCCGATGCTGCTTGGTCCGATCGCGCTGATGGGGGTGGGGAACGGGTGTGTGTGGGCGCCCACGTCGTCCACGGCGATGCGGCGACTGGAACTGGAGTCCGCGGGTGCGGGGTCCGGCGTGTACAACACCACGCGTCAGGTGGGCGCCGTGCTGGGCTCGGCGGCGATCGGGGCGTTGATGCAAGCCCGCCTCGTCGCCCACGGCGACGTCGGTCAGGCCGTGGCGGATGCGATGTTCCTGCCCGCGGTCGTGGTGTTGCTGGGCGGTCTGGCCACCATGGCCTTCCGCACCGATGAACAGTCGGTGAGCTCGGCGCGGTGACCCCCGTTCACCTCTAGACTGCGGGGGAACCGAGAGGAGCTCCACGTGCGTATAGGCGTGCTCACCGCCGGTGGCGACTGCCCCGGGCTCAACGCTGTGATCCGGGCGCTGGTCCGTACCGCCCATTCCGAGTATGACTCGCCGGTGTTGGGTTTCCAGGACGGGTGGTCCGGGTTGGTGCACGACCGTGCGGTACCGCTGTTCGACGACGAGGAGATCGACCGCATCTTGTTGCGCGGCGGCACGATCCTCGGAACGGGCCGGCTCAACCCGGACATTCTCACGGCGAGCCTGCCGGAGATCCGCCGTACGTTGGATCGGCATTCGATCGACGCGCTGGTCGCGATCGGGGGAGACGGGACGCTCACGGCCGCCCGGTGGCTCACCGAGAACGGGATCCCGGTGGTGGGGGTGCCCAAGACCATAGACAACGACGTGGGTGGGACCGACTACACCTTCGGCTTCGACACCGCGGTGTCGATCGCCTCCGACGCGATCGACCGACTGCACACCACGGCCGAGTCCCACGAGCGGGTGATGCTCGTGGAGGTGATGGGTCGTCACGCGGGGTGGATCGCGTTGCACGCGGGACTGGCCTCGGGGGCCCACATGATCGTCATCCCCGAGGTGCCGTTCGACATCGACTACGTGTGCAAGGTCATGAAGCGCCGCTTCCAGATGGGCGAGGCCTACGGGATCTGCGTGGTGGCCGAGGGGGCCACTCCTGCCGAGGGGTCCGGGATGAGCCTTCGCGAAGGGGGCGTCGACCAATTCGGCCACCAGGTGTTCACCGGGGTGGCGGACCAGATGGCCGGGGCGATAGCCGAGCGGATGAACCGCGACGTGCGCACCACGGTCCTGGGCCACATCCAGCGAGGGGGAACTCCGACCGCCTACGATCGCGTCCTGGCGACCCGTTTCGGGGTACACGCGGCGCATGCCGTGCACCGGGGTGATTTCGGTCAGATCGTGGCTCTGCACGGAGAGGCGATCGAAATGGTGCCGGTAGAGGACGCGGTGGCGGTGCTCAAGACCGTTCCGGAGGACCGCTACCGCGAGGCCGCCTGCCTCTTCGGCTAGATTGTTCGGCATGGAGTTCACCGAGGTCGTGTCACGTTTCGATCCCGTCATGGGCATGGAGGTGCACGTCGAGCTGCACACCGCCACCAAGATGTTCTGCGGTTGCCCGACCACCTTCGGGGCTGATCCCAACACCCAGGTGTGTCCCGTGTGTATCGGGCTGCCGGGTGCGCTGCCCGTCGCCAACCGTCAGGCGGTCGAGTGGGCGATCAAGATCGGTCTCGCGTTGAACTGCTCGATCGCGCCGTACAGTCGCTTCGCCCGGAAGAACTACTTCTATCCGGACCAGCCGAAGAACTACCAGATCTCGCAGTACGACGAGCCCATCGCCTTCGACGGCTACCTGGACGTCCAGCTCGAGGACGGCACCACCTGGCGCGTGGACGTGGAACGAGCCCACATGGAAGAGGACACGGGCAAGTCGACTCACGTCGGCTCGTCCTCCGGTCGTATCCACGGGGCGACACACTCGCTGCTCGACTTCAACCGGGCCGGAGTGCCGCTCATCGAGATCGTCTCCAAGCCGATCGTCGGGGCGGGGGAGCGGGCCCCGGAGATCGCGCGTGCGTATGTGAGTGCGCTGCGCGACCTGCTGAGGAGCCTCGACGTCTCCGATGTGCGCATGGACCAGGGCTCGATGCGGTGCGACGCCAACGTGTCGCTGATGCCCAAGGGGACCACCGAGTTCGGCACCCGCACCGAGACGAAGAACGTCAACTCGCTGCGTAGCGTCGAGGCGGCGGTGCGCTATGAGATGTGCCGGCAGGCAAACGTCCTCTCCGAGGGGGGAGAGGTGGTCCTGGAGACTCGTCACTTCCACGAGGGCGACGGCACCACCACGGCCGGACGACCCAAGGAGTCGGCCGAGGACTACCGCTACTTCCCGGAGCCCGACCTGGCGCCGGTGGAGCCCTCCTCGGAGCTGATCGAGCAGATCCGGGCCACGTTGCCGGAGCTTCCGTGGGTGCGTCGTGCTCGCGTGCAGAAGGAGTGGGGCGTCTCCGACGAGGAGATGCGGGATCTCGTCAACGCCGGCGCTCTGGATCTGATCCTGGCCACCGTGGACGCTGGTGCGTCCCCGACCGAGGCCCGGTCGTGGTGGGTGTCCTACCTGACGCAGCAGGCCAACAAGCGGGAGGTCGAGCTCGACGCCTTGTCCATCACTCCGGCTCAGGTGACCCGGGTGATCGAGTTGGTCGCGGAGGGCAAGCTCACGAACAAGCTGGCCCGCCAGGTCGTGGACGCGGTCCTCGACGGCGAGGGGGAGCCGGACCAGATCGTGGCGGACAAGGGCCTCGAGGTGGTCCGCGACGACTCGGCGCTGCAGAAGGCCGTCGATGACGCGCTGGCCGCGCAGCCGGACATCGCAGACAAGATCCGCTCCGGCAAGGTCCAGGCAGCCGGTGCGATCGTCGGCGCAGTCATGAAGTCCACCCGCGGGCAGGCCGACCCCGCCCGTGTGAAGGAGTTGGTGATCGCCGCCTGCAGCTGACGTGGCGCCACGCGGTGCCACGGCGTTCCCCCCGGGGGGGCAACGAACCGGCCGGGGGCACCGACTGGACGGTGCTGTCGGGGCAGACTGCATCTGCCACGTCACATGCGGGCGTCTCCACCCCCACCGGACTGCGGCAGGATCACCACGCGATCATCGGTCGGGACAGGCGAGCCCCCGTCCTTGTTCGTGGTGCCGGCCAGCAGGATGCCGTCGTCGATCGCGGTGAGACCGGTCAGGCGGCCGTAGCGATCCTCCGCCAGGGCCTCGGGCTGCCCACGGGCGGCGCCGCCGGCCGTCTGGACAGTGTCCACCCGCAAGGCGTCCGGGAGGGCGATGGACAGCGCCCCCTCGGTCGCCGCACACCCGCCTGCCGTGTTCTGGCCGGGCCAGGTCCACACGACCCGATCCGCGGTGCGTAGCGACGCGCCCCGATCGGAGACCGTCGACAGGAACAACTCGTCAGCGTGGGTGCACAGGCCCTGGATCTGACCCAGGCCACCCGAGACCACCTCGGGGTGCTCCGCCCGGCCGATCCCACGGAAATCCGGAAAGCGCAGCAACTCTCCGTCAACCCCGACCGTGAGCACCTCGTTGACGAAGGTCAGCCCCCCGGAGGCGGCGGGAGCCAGTTCTGCCACGGTACGCGGGGTATCGCCGCGTGCCAGCCGCTCGATGCGGCTGGGGCCGTCTCCCACCACGAGGAGGTACACGAGTCTGTCCTGGGTGAAGTCCGGCGACGGTGCGACCGCGGCCACCCGACCGGCGCCCGGATCGACGCGGCCGAACTCCTCGGGCGGTGTATCCGGTGCGACGATCCTC
>CAMNYG010000094.1 GCA_946570335.1 uncultured Dietzia sp.
CAGGCCCAGGCATTCCAGCAGCAGATGGCGGCCGGCGGCGCCGGACAGCAGGCCGGGCAGGTGCCCGCGGGCGGCGCCCCGACGCAGGACAACAAGCCCTCGACCCCGCCCCGTCGAGACGGAAGCGCCATGGACCGGCTTCGCGGTTCCGACGACCTGTGACCCGACCGGCGATGACGAGAAGCTGATGCCCTCGCTGGCCCGGGTCCTGCGCCGCATCTCGGCGCGACTGACCGACCCCGTCGACGTCCTCGATGCGGCCGAGCTCGCAGGGCGGGTCCACGGATCCGGATCATCCCGCGTGATCGACGTGAACCGAGGAGACCGGGCCACGCTCACCGGCAGAATCCGCACCGTCTCCACAGGCGGCGGGGAGGAACACCTCGGGGTCACCGCCGAGGTGTTCGACGGGACCGGCGGGATCGAGGTCTGCTGGCTGGGGCGGCGCACGATCTCCGGGATCGACACCGGCAGGTATATCCGTGTCACCGGTCGCGTGGGCGAACGAGCCGGCCGCAAGATCATGTTCAACCCGCGGTATGAGCTGCTCGCAGGTCAACCGCGCCGCAACCTGGAGGAAACTGATGAGCGAGCCTGAGCGGGCAACGGGCCGCGGATCCGGGCGGCGATCGGCCTTCGCAGACCCCGATGCCTCGCTGATCGACCAGATGGGTGGAATCCGCGGGCTCGTCTTCTCGTCGATTCCCATCGTCGCCTTTGTCCCCATAAACGCGTACTGGGGGCTCACGGCGGCGATCTGGTCGGCGCTGGGCGTGGCGGTGGCAATGCTGGCGTGGTCGCTCGTGCGCCGTGATAATCCGCAGCCGGCGATCTCGGGATTCATCGGTGTCGCGATCTGCGTCTTCATCGCATGGCGTACCGGGAGCGCGAAAGGCTACTTCCTGTACGGGATCATCACCCAGGCCGTCTACGGTGGCGTGTTCTTGATCTCCGCGGTGATCCGCTGGCCACTGGTCGGCGTGATCTGGGGCTTTCTGGACGGCCGGGGGCTGTCCTGGCGGACCAACCAGAAGGCGAGACGCTGGTACGCGGTGGCGACCTGGGTCTGGGCAGGTCTCTTCGCCATCCGCGCGGTGCTCCAGTACGTGTTGTATCTCAACGACGAGGTGAACTGGCTCGGAGCCGCCCGGATCGGGATGGGGTGGCCGCTGGCGCTGGCGGCCTTTGTCGTCACGGCGTGGTCGGTTCACCGGGCCATGTCTCATGACGCACCGGCCGAGGGTGAAGAGATCGATGATCCGCCCGCAAACGACCCGCCGTTGCACGATCACGACAGCCCTGCCGCTCCGGCTACCGACGGCGGCGGTGTGGATCACGAGGACGGCTCGGATCCAGGCGGGGCGATCGACGAGCGGTAGCATCGGCCCCTTGGCCAGGGGCGGGGTTGCGGGGGGCCGCAGCTCCCCGTGCCCGGCCGGTGGGCTGCAGGCCGCGTACCCGGGAAGAGGGGCCCCGGCGACTGGAGTCGCCGGGGCCCTTCCGCCTCCACGAGGCGGCGTCGAGCGTGCTGGTGTGATCAGACTCCGCTGGTTGCCACCTGTGAGAAGTCGCTCGGGCCGGTGATGGCGCGGTACGCGACCATCGAGGCCAGCGTCGCAATGGGCAACGCGACGAGCAGGCCGACGACCAGTGCGAAGAAGCCGGCGATGGTGATCAGGACGTTCAGCACCGCCAGGAGAAACAGGTTTCCGCCGTCGGTCTTGATCGCGTTGAAACTCGACCTGATGGCGTCCGTCGCGGTCATGTTGCGGTCGACGACGAAGTTGAACGTCCAATACGTGAAGAATCCGACGACCAGCCCCGGGATGATGAGCAGGATCGTGCCGATCGCGACGGCGATGCTGACGATGATCCCCGCGACCACGAACCAACCGAAATTGTGCAGTTTGAAGAAATCGCCGATCTCCGGCTTGTGACCGTCGACCTCGAGGAGCGCGCCGCGGATAATGAACGCCTGGAACACGAAGCTGACGATCAAGGTCAGTATCGTGCCGAGGGTTGCGACACCGGACGAGTCGGAGTTGGAGATCATGCTGACGAGGAAGCTGGCGACGCCGAGGGCCAACGTGATCAGTACCCAGGGGAGGGGATTGTTCTTGAAGAGCTGCCACGCCGTGCTCACGGCATCCGGCGCGGAGATCGGCCCGGTGGCCATGACGCCGCCGCTCACTCCCTGCTGCGGGTAGGCGGCACCGTACCCGGGCGCACTGTACTGGTGCCCGTAGCCCGGCTGTTCGTACCCCTGGCCGGGATACGGATCCTGCCCGTAACCCTGGCCCGGGTAGGGATCCTGGCCGTACCCGCCGGGCTGCTGATTCCAGTCAGGTGGCCCCGAGCTGTCGCCATAAGGGTTGTGTGAACCGTCCCCCGGCGGGGTTCCTCCGGTGGTCATGTCGTCTCCGTCTCGTCCGAGCCGCCGCGGAACGGTTCCGCAGCCTCATCGTCAAACCTAGTACCGAGAGAGGAGAATCGGGAGACGCAACCCGCTGTGGGTCGCCAACCCATGCATGAGGAGACGGGAGAACCCCGCTGACCTGAAGTCAGCGGGGTTCTCGCGAAATGTCGGTGGGACGGTCTCAGACGTTGGCGTCGATCTCGACGGCCTGCGCGACACCGCTGATGGTGGCGGCGATCTTGACGGCCTCCCACGCCTGCTCCTTGGTGATGCCCTCCTTGCGGATGACGTCATCGTGAGCGGCGGTGCAGTTCTCGCACCCGTTCACGGTGGAGACGGCCATCGACCACAGCTCGAAGTCGGCCTTCTCCACTCCGGGGTTGGCGATGATGTTCATGCGCAGGCCCATGCGGACCTGGGTGTAGTCGTTGCCGAGGAATTCCTTGGCACGGTACGCCACGTTGTTCATCGCCATGATCGAGGCGGCGCCGAGAGCGGCGTTGAACGCCTCGTCCGACAGGTGCTCGCGGGCCTCGTCGGCGATCTCCGACAACACGGTGGCCGACCGGGTCGCGGCGGCGGTCGCGAGGAAGGTGCCCCACAACTGCTGCTCGGTGAGCTCGGTGGAGCGAGCGAGCGAGCTGAGGTTCAGCTTGAGATCCTTCGCGAACTCCGGAAGGCCGGACTTCAGGTTCTCGATGCTCACTTGATGCCCTCCTGCAGCATCTCCATCTTGTCGATGTTCTTGGTCGGGTCGTTCTTCTGCCAGTTGCAGGCGCAGACCTCGGAGGACTGGAGGGCGTCCAGCACGCGCAGGACCTCGTCGACGTTACGGCCGACGGCGTCGGGGGTCACCGAGACGAACTGGATGACGTTGTCCGGGTCGACGATGAAGGTCGCGCGATCGGCCACACCGTCGGCGTTCTCGACGCCGAGCGCCTGGATGAGCTCGTGCTTGATGTCCGACAGGAGGGGGAAGGGGACACCCTTGAGCTCATCGTTGGTTGCACGCCAGTTGAAGTGCGCGAACTCGTTGTCGATGGAGCCGCCGAGAACCTGCGTGTCGCGGTCCTGGAAGTCCTCGTTGAGCTTGCCGAACGCGGCGATTTCTGTGGGGCAGACGAAGGTGAAGTCCTTCGGGTAGAAGAAGATCACGCGCCACTTGCCAGCGTACGACTGGTTGGTGATGGTCTCGAAGTAGTCCTCGGGCTGCTGAGCGTTGACCTCGCGCAGGTCGCCGCCCTTCAGAGCGGTGAGCTCGAAGTCGGGAAACTGGTCTCCGATGGTGAGAAGTGCCATGTGATCCTCCTGGGATTAGGCCGCTGTGGAACGGACACCCTGAACTATGCCTCACAACTGTCAACAGGTAAAGTCTAATGAGACGAAGATCACTAATAGGTGGAGCTGAATAATTGTCGACTTCTAGCTATCGGCATACCTACACTAATTGACATGGCTGATCAACGGTTTGTTCCGAGTGTTATGCAGCTCAGAGTATTTCTCGCGGTCGCGGAGAGACTCCATTTCCGCGGTGCAGCCGAGGAGCTGGGTATGAGTCAGCCCTCACTGTCCCAGGCGCTGGCTACTCTCGAGGACGGGTTGGGACTCCATCTGGTGGAGCGCAGCACCAGATCGGTGCTGGTGACCCCTGCCGGCCAGCAGCTTCTCCCGTACGCGAGGGCAGCGGTCGGTGCGATGGACGCTGTCGTCGACGTCGCGGCGGGTGGTGGGGGACCGTTGTTCGGTCGGCTTCGTATCGGGGTGATCCCCACGGCTGCACCGTATCTTTTGCCGGGGTTGCTGCCGGCGCTCGCCGAGCGCTTCCCGAACCTGCGTCCCCGGATTGTGGAGGACCAGACGGCCCGGCTCGTCGAGGGGCTGCGTAGCGGAGCCATCGATCTGGCGATCATGGCGGTACCCACGGACGCTGCAGGCATCGTGGCCATCCCGCTCTACACGGAACGGTTCGCCCTCCTCGTTCCGGCTGATCACGAGTTGGCCGGAGCGGAGGGCGTGTCGCCGGACGTGCTCATCGACCAGCCGCTCCTGCTGTTGGACGAGGGCCACTGCCTGAGGGATCAGACGGTGGACCTGTGTCGTCGGGTTGCAGTCCCGGTGCTGGGTCGTGAGGAGTCGCGGGCCGCCTCGCTCACCACGGCGGTGCAATGCGTCGCGGGAGGGCTCGGGGTGACCATCGTCCCCGAATCCGCGATCCGTCCGGAGACCCGTGATCCGGGAATCGGGGTGGCGATGTTCGCCGATCCGTCCCCGGGGCGCACGATGGGGCTGTTCCTGCGGACGGCCACGGCGGCCGACGAGGCCTACGCGGAGTTCGGTGGCGTGGTCACCGAGGTGGCGAGCGAGGTCTTCGGCGCTCAGCCGGTCTGACCGGAGGTGGCCTCGTGCCCGGCGGGTTCGGTGTCGGACAGTGCCTCCAGAATTCTGACCGCGCGCAGGTAACGCGATCGCAGCGCCTGCGTGCGGGTGATCCACGCCCGTTGGAACGCGACGAACTCTGCTCGACCGTGAGGTGTCTCCACGGGGATCGGGTTGAGCCCCCACTGCGACAGGTCGTAGGGCGAGGAACGCATGTCGATCTCACGCGCAGTGAAGGCGGCTCGGAGCGCGTCGAGCAACAGTTCCCCGGGGGCGCCGGCCTCCAGCGCGGCCGTGTACGCGTAGATGTCCATCCCCGCGTGCAAGCAGGCCGGCTGCTCGTGATCGAGCTGCTCGCGACGGGTGAGCGGGCGCTCGTTCAACGGTCTCGCCGGCTCGGTGAAGAACCGGAAGGCATCGAAGTGCGTGCACCGAAGACGTGAACCGCGCACCACGTCGTCGATCTCCTTCCGGGAGACCCGTAGGGGCACGTTCCCGTGTCGGGTTCCCTCGGCCCCGGTGCGATAGAGCATCGCCCATTCGTGGAGGCCGAAGCATCCCATTGCGCCGGGTCTGGAGGCCGTGGAAGCGACGACGTCGCGCGTGCGCCGCAGGCGGGTCCCACCGCGTGCCAGGACGGAGTCCGGATCGACGATCAGCCCCGTGCGTCCGTGGAGTGTGGCGCGTCGATAGTGGCGCCACTGTGCCCGCGGATCGTGGTGTGCGTTCTCGAGGAGGACACCGGGTCCGGGATGCCATCGGCGGATCGTACCGACGCTGGTCCGGTAGTAGGTGAACAGGAAGTCGACGACGGGATGCGGCGTGCCCCGTTGGCGCCGGTGGAGGTGATCGCGCGTCAGCGAGTCGACGGCGTCATGATGACGACGCTCCCGCTCCCGCCACAGTCGCTCCGGGAGCACCACGGGGGCGAGGCGCCGGACATCGCGGACGTCCGATGCTGCTGTCACGTCCGCCTCTTCTTCTTCGGCCGGTGCACCCGCGAGCGCGCCGGGCGTCGCGTCGTGTCCCTCGGGGCGGGTTGACGGCGCTGACGGGGCACCGCGATCTCGGGGCCGAACAGCCTGTCGAGCCGGTGGCCAGAGGCGGTTGCGTCAGCGTTGATCTGCTCGACGGACATGCCGGCCTTCCGGGCCTGCTCCACCACGCGTGCGGCGTCGGAGGGCC
>CAMNYG010000095.1 GCA_946570335.1 uncultured Dietzia sp.
GACCCGAGGGCGGAGACCGTCGGGTCATGCGAGGCGGGTCGTACCTGTGCCACGACTCGTACTGCTACCGGTACCGGGTGGCGGCGAGATCCTCCAACACCGTCGAATCAGCCACCGCCAACCTCGGTTTCCGGTGCGTCCGCGATCTCTGACGGCAGCGCACCAGAACCGACCCCGGCACGCAGCGCCGCCTCCACCATGTCGTAGAGGTGCGCCACCACGCTCTCGAAATGAGTGTTGACCACCGTGTTGTTGACGTCCCGACGCTCCTCGTAGACCGCCAGGGAGCCGGTGAACATCTGCGTGGCCAGATCGATGCGCTCGAACGCGACCCTTCGCGGCAGGTGTGACATCGCGTCGATCAGCCGCACCACCACGTCGTCGGTCGCGGTACGCAGGTTCACCTCCGGCACGGCCGGGCCCTGGACCGGGCCGACCCTCTGGAGGAACCGCGCGTAGTGGGTCGACTCGGGCTGATCACGCAACAGATCCACTATCGGGTCGAAGAGCACGTGCGCGAGAGCCGTCAGATCGTTGCCCAGCCCCTGTTCGTCGGCCGCGGCCAACCGGCGTCGTCTCTCCACGTCCAAGGCTGCGAGCCGGCGACGCAGGATCTGCGTGATGAGTCCGTCGCGGCTTCCGAAGTGGTACTGGACCGCGGAGTTGTTCCTCTGCCCGGCGAACGCCGCGACATCTCGCATGGAGACGTTGTCCAGCCCCCGCTCGCCGATGAGCTTCTCGGCGACCTCGATCATCGCCTCTTTCGCGTCGCGGTGCTCGCTTCCCGCCCCGCCGGAGCTCGCCGTCTCCTGTGGGGTGTCCTGCCCCGTATCAGATCTTTGCTGCACCCGGACTCCACTTCCGTCCCGCGGCCTCACCGAGCTGGTTGAAGCTCAGCACCGTCAGGAACAACACCGTGGCCGGGATCCCGACGAGGTAAGGATATCGCTGGAAATCCGACTGGCCCGCGCTGATCATATTGCCCCAGGTGGGTTCCGGCCTGGGGATGCTCAGCCCGAGGTAGCTCAGGGAAGCCTCGGCCACGATGAGCACCGCCACCAGCATGAAGCTGTACGAGAAGATCGCCGGCAGGATGTTCGGCGCCACCTCGCGCAGCATGATCCGGATCTCGCCCGCACCCAGTGACCGCGCGGCGGTCACGAAGTCACGCTTGGAGTACGTCATCGCATTGGCCCGCACGAGCCGGGCGAACGAGGGCACCACCATGATCCCGAGCGCCAGCGTCACGTTGGGCAACGTCGGGTTGAGGACGGTGACGATCGCGATGAGCAGGATCAGCGAGGGGAACGCCAGCAGCGTGTCGGTGAAGATGGACACCACGCGGTCGGTCCAGCCGCCGCGGTATCCGGCGACCAGACCGAGGGCCCCGCCGATCACCGCGCCGATGAGCACGCCGCCGATGCCCACCACCAGGGACACGCGGGCGCCGTAGAGCAGGCCACCCAGGACGTCGAGTCCCTGCGAGTCGGTGCCGAGTGGAAAGTCGGACGTGAGGTCCGGTGGGAGCATCGACGGCACCGTCAGGGCCAGTGCGGGGTCGCGGGCCTCAGCGAGCGGCAGGAAGTCCACGATCAGTGCGCCCAGGACGATGATCACGGTCCAGGCCAGTGCGAGCACCGTGCCGACGCCGGACACCTTCGGCAGCTTCTGCCGACGCTTTCCCGGAGTCACCGGGTCGACGGGGTCCACGGGCAGATCGGTGCGGGTCGAAGAGATGTCAGCCACGGCGGATCCTCGGGTCGATGAGTGCGTAGGTGATGTCCACGGCGGTGTTGACCAGGACGTAGAAGACGGCGATCACGATCACCCCGCCGAGCACCACGGGAAGGTTGTCGTTCTGGACGGCGTCGACGATCATGCTGCCCATCCCGGGCAGGTTGAACAGCCGCTCGACCACCACGGTGCCGCCGATGAGCCGACCGAGGCTGATCCCCGCGAGCGTGATGATGGAGACCGTCGAGGGGCGCAGCGCCTCGGCCACCAGGACGTGACCGGTGGGCATGCCCTTGGCACGGGCCGAGAGCACGAAGTCCTGCTGCAGGGTGGAGATCATGTCCGTCCGCAGGACGCGGGTGAAGATCGCGACCTCCATGAGCGCCAGGGTCAGGGCCGGCAGCGCGATACTGCGCAGGTTGTCCCCGAGCCCCTCGGCGATCGGGACGAAGCCCTGCCGCGGGAACTCGGGCAGCAGCAGCGCGATGAGTGCGAGCACACCGCCCACGACCAGACCGCCGATCAGCGCACGCCCCCACATCACACCGGGCGCATCTCGCGCACCGCGTCTTCCGATCGGTGACAACGCCACGCCGAGCCCGATGACCACCGCGAGTCCGAGGATGATCTGCTGCGCGAGCGAGTGGTTGAACACGAACAGGTAGATCAGCAGCAGGCCCGCCACGAAGCTGGGCACGGAGATGAACGCGAACGCGACCACCGAGGCGATCTGGTCGAAGACACCCCCTCGCCGGTAGGCCGACCACACGGCGACCGGAACGGCGATGGCCAGCGACAGGATGATGGCCGTGAACGCGAGCTGCATCGTGACGGGCAGGGCGTTGCCGATCATGGCGGTAACGGATTGGTTGGGCGGGATGAGCGAGTTGCCGAGATCGCCGTGCAGGATGCCGCTCGCCCAGTTGCCGAACCGGGTGGCTGCCGGATCGTCGAGCCCCAACTCCTCCCTTGCGATCTGGTACTGCTCGGCGGTCGCGCCGGGGCCGACGGCCGAGGCCGCCGAGTCTCCCGGCACCGCTTCCATCAGGAAGAACGCGCCGATCGCGGCGAGTATGACGACGACGACCGCGTGCAGACCGCGTTCGCCAATGAACCTGAGCACGTGGTGAGACCCTTCGATTCAGTCACCGCCTGATGCGGCGGCTTAATTATCTTGACGTGAACACACTAAGGCGTGATACTCATCACAGCAAGACGAATTAAGTTGATGACTTAGACCGGACCACGATCCTGAGGAGGCAGTCATCCCCGCCGCCCCAACGCGCGAGTCGGAGGCCTCGACCGGCCGCGCCGACCTACTGCTGGAGGTCCGCGACCTCCGCACCCACATCGACACTCCCGCAGGGAGGATCACCCCGGTCGACGGGGTGGACATCTCCCTGCGTCGCGGCGAGACCATCGGCATCGTGGGCGAATCCGGCTCCGGCAAATCGATGCTGGTGCGCTCGATCATGGGCATCGCCCCCACCGCCGCGCAGGTCGATCCGTCCTCGACGGTCCGCTTCGACGGCCGGGACGTGCTGTCCCTGACGCAGCGCGAGTCGCAGAAGTTCTGGGGCCGCGAGATCGCCATGGTCTTCCAGGACCCGCTGACCTCGCTCAACCCCATCCGCACCATCGGTCGTCAGATCACCGATCCGCTCCGGCACCACCTGGGCCTGAACCGCAGGCAGGCCACCGAGCGCGCCGTCGAGCTACTGGAGCGGGTCCGGATCCCCTCGCCCCGGGCTCGGATGAACGAGTACCCACACCAGCTCTCGGGCGGGATGCGGCAGCGCGTCGGGATCGCGATCGCGCTGTCGTGCGAGCCCAAGCTGCTCATCGCGGACGAGCCCACCACGGCTCTCGACGTGACCGTGCAGCACGAGATCCTCGACCTGCTGCACAACCTCCAGTCGGACAGCGACATGGCGATGATCCTGGTCAGCCACGATCTCGCGGTGGTCTCCCAACACACGGACCGGATCGGCGTGATGTACGCGGGTCACTTCCTCGAGGTGGGCGACACCCGGGCCATGCTCGACGAGCCCGCGCACCCGTACACGGGCGCACTGCTGGCGTCGATCCCGCGCCCGGACCAGCCGCCGCACACCCGGTTGACCGTCATCGAGGGCCGGCCGCCCAACCTGCGCGAGATGCCGCCGGGCTGCCGGTACGCCCCGCGCTGCCCGCGCGTGACCGACGTCTGCCTGAGCGTGGATCCGCCGTTGGAGGAGATGCACACCACGGCCCTCCACCGGGTCGCCTGTCACCACCCGTTGATCCCCGCACTATCCAGTACCAGCGAGGCCTCATGACCGGCTCCATCACGACAGACGACATCACGTCCGGGCCGGCAGGCGCCGGCCCGACCGGCGAGGCCAAGCTCGTCGTCGACTCCGTGACCGTCGAGTACACCACGCGCAAGGGCACCGTCCACGCCGTCAGTGACGTCTCTCTCGAGGTCCCCCGCGGCTCGACCCTCGCCCTGGTGGGCGAGTCCGGCTGCGGCAAGTCCAGCCTCGGTCGCGCGATGCTCCAACTCCCGCGCCCCACCTCCGGCAGCGTCCGCGTGGACGACACGGATCTGTGCACACTCTCGGGAGCCCAGCTCAAGCACGCCCGGAAGATGATCCAGATGGTGTTCCAGGACCCCATCTCGTCGCTCAACCCGCGGCGCACCGTCCGGGACATCGTGGCCGAAGGACTGGAGATCCAGGGCGTGAAGGCCGGAAAGGCCGAGATCCGTCGCCGTGTCGACGCCGCACTGGAGGCCGTGGGACTCGATCCCGCCCACGCCGGCGATCGACGCCCGTCGGAGTTCTCCGGCGGCCAGTGTCAGCGCATCGCGCTGGCCCGGGCCCTGGTCCTCGAGCCCGAGGTGCTGGTGTGTGACGAGCCGGTGTCCGCCCTGGACGTGTCCGTGCAGGCGCAGATCCTCAATCTCCTCGAGGACATGAAAGAGCGCTACCGCCTGACCATGGTGTTCATCTCCCACGACCTGTCGGTGGTGCACAACATCGCGGACAAGGTGGCGGTGATGTACCTGGGCACCGTGTGCGAGGTCGCAGACACGCAGGCGCTCTACCGCGCCCCCGCGCACCCGTACACGATGCTGCTCATCTCTTCGGCTCCCACACTCGGCGGCACTCTCGCCGACACCATGGGAGAGACGTCCATCGCGGCCACGAGCTCCGAGTTGCCCTCCCCGCTCAACCCACCCTCCGGGTGCAGATTCCGGACCCGGTGTCCCCGGGCCACCGAGATCTGTGCGAGCGAACGCCCACAGCTAGTCGACATCGCACCCGGCCACAAGGTCGCGTGTCACCACCCCCTCAAGGAGAACTGAATGAAGCACACAACAGGCGCACTCGCCGTCCTCGCCGCGGCGACGCTGACCCTGACCGCCTGTGGAGGCGGATCGACGGACACGAGCGCCTCCGGCTCAGCCGGGGGGCTGACCCCGGCGGAGTCGGGCCGGTGCACCGAGGACAACGTCGGCGGCACCATCACGATGGGCGAGTACGTCATGCTGCCCACCTTCATGCCGGGCCAGGGCCAGTACGGCATCCGTGGCGGCTCCGAGTCGGCGGCGGTCTACGACCGCCTCATGCGCTGGGACCCCGAGGTCGAGGAGTTCGAGCCCAAGCTCGCCGAGTCGCTCGAGTCCAACGACGATCACACGGTCTGGACCCTGACGCTGCGCGACGGCGTGAACTTCTCCAACGGCGACCCGGTCACCGCCGAGGACGTGGCGTTCACCATCGGCCTGCACCAGGACCCGGCCACGCGGTCCGTCGCCATGACCGATGCCCAGCAGGTCGACGAGGTCGTCGTGGTGGATCCGCTGACGGTCGAGTTCAGGCTCACCGAGGCGTGGGCGGGATTCCCCGTGCTGCTCGCCGGCACCGTGGGCGAGGTCATCCCCCGCCAGGCCTTCGAGGCGTCGACCCCGGAGGAGTGGGCGAACAACCCGATCGGCGCCGGAGCGTTCGTCGTCGACTCCTACACCCCGGACCAGGAGGTCGTCCTCCAACCCAACCCCGAGTACTACGGCGGCCCCGTCTGCCCGACGCTGGAGTTCATCCGCATCCCCGGCTCCCAGGGCACATACGAGGCCTTCCAGACCGGTGAGCTGCAGGTCGGCATGCTTCGTGGCGCCAAGT
>CAMNYG010000096.1 GCA_946570335.1 uncultured Dietzia sp.
AGTTCCAGCTCCCGGGGGTGCCCGCGCAGGTCACCGTCGACCTGCCCGAGGGCATCGCCCTTCCGGCGGGCCTCGAGCAGGCGGTCGCCCCGGTTCAGGAGTTCGCCGCCCCCGCGCCCGAGGTCTCCACCGGTCAGAAGATTCTCGACGCCGCATCGACGCGCGTCGGTTCGCCCTACGTCTGGGGCGCCACCGGACCGGACTCGTTCGACTGCTCCGGCCTCACCTCGTGGGCCTACCAGCAGGCCGGGATCTCCATCCCGCGCACCAGCCAGGCGCAGATCGGTGGCGGGACGCAGGTCTCGAAGGCCGACCTGCAGCCGGGCGACATCGTCGCCTTCTACAGCGGCGCAAGCCATGTCGGCATCTACGCCGGCAACGGTCAGGTCGTCCACGCGCCGTACTCCGGTACCTCGGTGAGCTACGCCCCGCTGGACTCCATGCCGTTCTACGGTGCGACCCGCTACTACTGATCGGATCCACTGAACCTCGCCAGACCCCGCTGACCCGGCATAGAACCGGGCCAGCGGGGTCTTGTCGGCTGTAACATTCCACGGTGCGCCCCCGATTCCACCGTTGGCATCCGCGCCGGCGGAGGCCTGGGAATCCCCACCGAGTCGAGAGTTCGATCCACGTCAGATGACCCGTCGTTTCAGTGCGGCCGCAGTTGGTGCGGCCATGGCAACAGTGCTCGTCTGTGGCGGTGTCGCCGCCGCGCAGCCGGCGTCTCCAGATCAACAGCCTCCGGTCGAGATCTCGCCGCCGGTCGACGCCCCGGCGGACAGCACCCTGGGGGGCGCGTCCTCGGCGGCGGGGGAGGACCTCGCTGAACTGTCGAGATTGTCCGAAGAGGCCGGGGCACTGGGAGAAGAACTCCACCTGGCCCGAGCGGAACTGGACCGGACGGTCGCAGAGCGGGACCGCCTCGAGCGCGCATCCGGTGTCGCCGCGGCGTTGGCGGCCACCGCCGAAGGGACGGCGCGTCGAGACCAGGTGGTCGTGGACCACCTCGCGGCGATGAGATATCGCGGCGGGGACACGGGGCCGACCCGCGCGGCGGTGTTGGCGGAGAGCCCCGAGGACCTGGTGCAGCGACTTGATGCGCTCAGGCGGCTCTCCGGCGCGACCACCAGTGCGCTGGATGTCTCCAAGGCGGCCTCTGCCGAAGCCGTACGGCTCCGGGAAGAGGCCATGGGCGCCGCCGACGCCGCGAGGGCTGCAGCTGACGACGCCAGACAGAAAACCGACGATCTCGACCGTAGGTCGGACGAGATGCGCTCCCGGATGGACGAGGTCCGTCGGCGGGTCGACGCGCTCTCGGATTCACAGCGCGCGCTGTGGGCCGGTGGTCCGGTCGTCCCCGAGGGGTATGTGGCCCCGCCGGTGGACGGGATTAACTCCGCAGCCCTCCGGACCGCCTTGACACGGCTCGGTGCGCCCTATGCGTGGGGCGCGACGGGCCCCTCGGAGTTCGACTGTTCCGGTCTCATGGTGTGGTCGTACGCACAGGAGGGAAAGACGCTTCCCCGGTCGAGTCAGGCGCAGGCCGTCTCGGGTGCGCCGGTCGCGCCGGCGGACATGCAGCCGGGCGATCTGATCATCTACTACCCGGGTGCCACCCACGTCGGAATGTACGCCGGGGGCGGTCTCGTCCTCCACGCCCCGACGTACGGTGTCCCGGTGAAACTGGAGAAAGCCGACGCGATGCCGATCAGTGCTATCCGTCGGTACTGACCCCGCGCTCTCGGGTCCGGCAGGTCGGGCGAGGGGGAGGTCGGCCGTGTGGCAGGCTCGGAGGCGATGACCAAGACCCTGCTGATCACCAACGACTACCCGCCCCGGCCCGGCGGCATCCAGTCGTACCTCGAGACGTATCTCGAGTATCTCGACCCTGACGACGTGGCGGTCCTGGCCTCGACGTTCCGCGGTGAGGAGTCGACCCGGTACGACGCGTCGAAACCCTACCTGGTGGAGCGGGTCCCCACCGAGATGCTGCTACCGACACCGGGTTTGGCCGCCCGGGCCCGGCGCCTGGCCGAGGACTTCGGTGCGACCACCATCTGGTTCGGTGCGGCCGCGCCCCTGGCCGCGATGGCTCCGGTGCTCAGGGAGGGTCCGGTGAACCGGATCGTGGCGAGCACACACGGCCATGAGGTCGGTTGGTCCATGCTCCCGGGTTCCCGTCACATGCTCCGATTGATCGGTGACTCGACCGACGCCGTCACCTACGTCAGCGAGTACACGCGTCGTCGTTTCGCCTCGGCATTCGGTCCGCGGGCCAGGCTCGTACATCAGCCGGGAGGCGTGGACACGGACCGGTTCCGGCCCGACCCCGCGGCCCGCAGGGCGATCCGGGCCCGCTACGGGGTGACGGACAACGACGTGATCGTGTGTCTGTCCCGCCTGGTGCCCCGGAAGGGGCAGGACATGCTGATCCGCGCGATGCCGGAGATCGCCGGACACCTGCCTGATGCCGTCCTCGTCGTCGTCGGCGGCGGACCCTACCGTAGAACCCTCGAGGGCCTCGCGCGACGCCACGGCGTCGCAGACCGGGTGATCTTCACCGGCCGGGTCGCCGCCGAGGAGATCGTCGACCACCACCGCATGGCCGACGTCTTCGCCATGCCCTGCCGCACCCGTGGCGGCGGGCTGGACGTCGAGGGCCTCGGAATCGTCTACCTGGAGGCCTCGGCCTGTGGCGTGCCCGTGGTGGCCGGACGCAGCGGTGGCGCTCCCGAGACGGTCCAGCACGGCCGTACCGGATCGGTGGTGGACGGCACCTCCGTCAGGGAGATCAGCGAGTCCGTGATCGAGATCCTCGGGGACCGGCCCCGGGCATCCGCTATGGGCATGCGGGGCCGCAACTGGGTCCTGGACCGCTGGCGCTGGCAGGATCTGGCCGAAGACATGGAACGCGTGCTCTCGGGGGACTGACCCGCGAGAACACGCGCTCCGTGACGCCGCGGCCGCGGTGCCCGCTTCAGGCGTAGAGCGCCTCGATCTGCTGCGCGTACTTCTGGTGCACCACGTTGCGCTTGACCTTGAGCGAGGCTGTCAGCTCCCCGGTCTCCTCGGTGAACTGATCCGGCAGCACGTGGTACTTCTTGATCGATTCGGTGTGCGAGACCGATCGGTTGGCCCGCGCCAGTGTCTGATCCAGGTACTGGATCATGTCGGCGTCCTTGAGTAGTTCATAGAGTGAGCCGGTTTTGCCGTTCTGGCTCTTCCACCGCTCGAGTCCCTCCGGATCGAGGGTGAGCAACACGGAGATGAACGGTTGCCCGTCGCCCACGCACACGGCCTCGGCGACCAGGGGATCCGCGCGCAGGGCGTCCTCGAGCTGGTTGGGGGCGACGTTCTTGCCGCCCGCGGTGACGATGATCTCCTTCTTGCGGCCGGTGATCGTCAGGTAGCCGTCCTCGTCGAGGAAACCGAGATCGCCGGTGCGGAACCAACCGTCGGAGAACGCCTCGGCGGTGGCCTTGTCGTTCTGCCAGTAACCCGAGGTCACCACGGGCCCGCTGACCTCGACCTCGCCGTCGGGGGCGATACGCACCGCGCAGCCGGGCAGTGGCTGGCCGACGCTACCGATGCGCATGTGGCCGGGTGTGTTGACGGTGATGGCCGCGCAGGTCTCCGTGAGGCCGTAGCCCTCGAAGATGTTCACGCCGATGCCGTCGAAGAAGTGGGTCAGCCGCTCACCCAGCGCCGCACCGCCGGAGATGGCGATCTCGCAGCGGCCGCCGAGTGCGTTGACGAGTTTGGCGTAGACCAGCTTGGAGAACACCGCGTGGCGGAGCTTCAGGAGCGGGCCGATGCGGCCGTCCTGGCGTGCGCGCGAATACGCGACCGCGGTGTCGGTGGCCTTGTCGAACATCCAGGCCTTGAACGCGCCGCCGTCCTGGGCGGTGGCCTGGGCCTTGTTGAACACCTTCTGGAACACCCGGGGCACCGCCAGGATGTAGTGCGGGCGCATCTCGCCGAACGTGTCGACGAGGTTGGTCAGGTCGGACGAGTGGGCGATCGTGACACCGGCGTGGAATCCCGCGAACGTGATGGCGCGGGCCAGAACGTGGGCCAACGGCAGGAACATCACCGTGGTCGAGTCGTCGCGAAGGTAGTTCCTGAACGGGGTCTCGAGTACGGACAGCGTCTCGGACATGAAGTTCCGGTGGGTGAGCATGCAGCCCTTGGGGCGGCCCGTGGTCCCGGAAGTGTAGATGAGGGTCGCGGGGGAGTCGGCACTGACCGAGGCCCTCCGCTCGTTCAGAACGGACTCGTCCACAGCGGCGCCCTCGGCACTGAGCGCGTCGATCACCGGGGTCTGACCGTCGATCACCAGTACTCGTGGGCCGGATTCCAGCCCGACGATCCCCTCGCGCGCCGTGACCGCATGGGACTCGAGCTCGACGAAGATCAACCGGGCTGCGGAGTCCTCCATGATCCAGCGGATCTGCTCGGCGCTGGAGGAGTCGTAGACCGGCACGGTGACGCCGCCGACGGCCCAGATCGCGAAATCGAGGACATTCCACTCGTAACGCGTCGAGCAGAGCAATGCGACCCGGTCACCGGCCTCGATGCCGCGGGCCACGAGGCCGCGCGCCACCGCGCGGACGGTGTCGGCGAACTCCCTGTTGGTCACATCGACCCACCTGCCGCCCACCGGTTTCTGGAACGCCACGTTGTCCGGGGTCTGCTCGGCTCGGTCGTACGCCGACTGGACGCATGACCAGTCGTCGGCGACGGTAAATGTGGCGGGTACGGCGACGTATTCGCGCAAAGGGTCCTCCGTGGAGACGTTCGCTGTATGTCTGGCTCCTCACACTATCCCCGGACCTGGTCCGCGGCTACGGCACCCGATGCCCGCTAGCTCGGCGAGGACACATCTCGGGCCCCGATATGTGAAGCTGGAGGGTATGAGCGACGACAACGGCGTGCCCGAGGTCTGGCCGACCCGGGACTCCACGGTGGTCGAGGCGACGCCGGAAGCCGTCATGGCCGTGATCTCCGATTTCTCCGCATATCCAGAGTGGTCCACGTCGATCCGGGTGGCCGAGGTCCTGTCGGTCGGCCTCGACGATCGTCCCGATCGCGTGCGGTTCGAGCTCGAGGCGGGCGCGATAATCGACGAGTATGTTCTCGCCTACTCGTGGTCCGCGGACGACAGGGGACTCGAGTGGCGGCTCGAGAGCTCGACCCTGCAGAAGTCGCAACGGGGGAGCTACCGGCTCGAGCCGGTGGAGGGCGGCACGCGGGTCGACTACGAACTCGAGATCGAGCTCGCGGTCCCGGTGATCGGCAGCCTGCGCACCCGGGCCGAACGACGCATCCTCGGTGACGCACTGAGCGAACTGAAGCGGAGGGCTGAGGGCAGGTGAAGTCAACCCGTGTCGTCGTCGTCATGGGCGGAGACCCCGCGCAACGCGCGGTACGGACAGCGGACCTCCTCACCGGGACAGGGGAGACGGCCCTGCTCCTCACCGGACACCCCGACGCCGTGGATCCGCGCCTCGACACCGGTGAGTCCGGCTGCGTGGAGGTGCGTGCGGACGACCCGACCGCACGACTCGAGGCCTACAGATCCGGCGCCGTGGACCCTGACGACGACGTGTTGGCGGCGCTGTCTGCAGGCGCGGACACCCCGCTGTCCGCGGTCCTGGGATGGGAGTACGCGCGCCGGGCCGCTGCGGCCGGCTACTGGGACGTGGTCGTCGTGGAACTCGACGGTGACCTCGCCGCCGTGCGTCGACTGGCGGCAGCCGGCCAACTGACGGCATTCATCGAGAACCGCTGGCCCGCCCACGTCCGATACGCGTCGATGGCCGCCGGGGAACTCGCCGACGTACGGGTCCGCGAGGCCCACCGGCTGGCGCTGCTCGCGGAGGACGTGGCCGGC
>CAMNYG010000097.1 GCA_946570335.1 uncultured Dietzia sp.
CCGGATTCGACCTGACCGAGGAGCTGCTGGACCAGGGCCTGGCGATCGGCCTGGTCAGCGAAGCGGATTCGGCCGAGCACTTCCTGGCCGACGACTACATGTACACGCTGTTCCGCGAACTGATCGTGCTGGGCGTGGACGAGGATGCTCTCGACCGCATCGGCTCGCTGTTCATGGAGGGGCAGAGCACGGCCGCCGAGGCGTTCGAGGTGCTGGTCGAGACGCTGCGTGCGTCCGGGATGGACCAGGAGACCCTCGAGAAGCGGGTGACCGCGATCCTGCCCGGCGCCGGGGCGGCCGCGCGCCTGATCTTCCTGTCGGCGGCCCGGACCCTGCTCACCGAGCGGTACGGCTTTCCCAAAGGGTAGGGCCGGCACCGCGGTCAGGTGGGCTCCGTCGTGGTCAGGTGAACACCACCGTGCGGCCGTCGTGCACCAGCACGCGGTCCTCGAGGTGCCAACGCAACCCGCGGGCCAGGACGAGCTTCTCCGCGTCGCGCCCCTGGCGGACCATGGCCTTGACCGTCGCCGTGTGATCCACGCGGATGACGTCCTGCTCGATGATCGGCCCCTCGTCGAGGTCGGCGGTCACGTAGTGGCAGGTGGCGCCGATCAGCTTCACGCCGCGCGTGTGCGCCTGGTGGTAGGGGCGGGCCCCCACGAAGCTCGGCAGGAAGCTGTGGTGGATGTTGATCGCACGCCCGGCCCAGCGCGTGCACAGCTCGTCGGGCAGTACCTGCATGAAGCGGGCGAGGACGATGGCCTGCGGGTCGACGTCGTCGACCAGCGAGGCGACCTCGTCGAACGACGGGCCACGCTCCGAGGGCTCGGCCGGGAACGGCACGTGGTGGAACGGCACGCCGTGCGCCTCGGCCATCCCGCGCAGATTGTCGTGGTTGCCGATCACGGCGCGCACCCGCGCCGGGTAGTCACCGCTCTCGACGCGTCCCAGCAGGTCGTGGAGGCAGTGGCCCTCCTTGGAGACCAGGATCACCACGTCCTTGGGCTCCGCCGAATCGGCGATGTGCCAGTCCGTCTCCGGGCCGAGCTCACCGGCCACACGGGCGAAACGACGCCGCAGCTCGTCCAGCTCCATGCCGATCGAGTCCGCGTCCACCGACTGGCGGGTGAAGAACCAGCCCGAGTCCTCATCCGCGTGGTAGGCCGCCTCCATGATCGTGCCGCCGAGCTCGGCGAGGAACGTGGCGATGCGGGCGACGATACCGATGCGGTCCGGGCAGCCGAGCGTGAGGACGAAACGACGTGACATGAGTGGTCATTGTGCCAGTCGGGCTTGTCGGACCTCCCGGCTAGGCTGGCAGGTATGAACGAGACCTCCCGGAATGCAGCCCGGAATGCAGCGTCGAACCCCCCGACGGGCGGGCTGACCCGTGCCCGGGTGGCCGCGATGATCGACCACACGCTGCTGTCTCCCGACGCCTCGCGGGAGGACGTGCAGGCACTGGTGGCCGAGGCGCGGGAGCTCGGGACGAAGGCGGTGTGTGTCAGTCCGGCCATGCTGCCGGTGCGCGGAGAGGAGCTCACGGTGGCCACCGTGGCGGGCTTCCCCTCCGGCAAGCATCATTCGCTGGTCAAGGCCATGGAGGGCCGACTCGCCGTGGATCAGGGGGCGCGGGAGGTCGACATGGTGATCGACGTGGGCGCCGCGATCGCCGGCCTGGTGGACGAGGTCATGGCGGACGTGCTCACCATGCGTGACGCGGTGCCGCCGCCGGTGGTCATCAAGGTGATCCTCGAGACCGCCGCCATCCACAAGGCTCTCGGCGAGGAGGAGGGCGACGAGCGGATCGAGGAGCTGTGTCACGCGGTCGCGAAGGCCGGGGCCGATTTCGTCAAGACCTCGACCGGCTTCCATCCGGCGGGCGGGGCCAGCGTCCGGGCGGTCGAGGCCATGCAGCGCGCCGTGGGTGGGCAACTCGGGATCAAGGCCTCGGGCGGCATCCGCGATGCGGACACCGCCCGGGCGATGATCGCTGCCGGCGCCACGCGGTTGGGTCTCAGCGGCAGTCGCGCCGTCCTGGCAGGTTTCGAGGACTGACGAAGAACGGGCGCGGCTCAGGACCCGAACGCCGCAGGGAGATAGCTGGAGCCCGCCACGAAGGGCATGGCCAGGAAGCTCAGCGGCACGGCCGACTGCTCGAAGGGGATTCCGACCGAATCCAACATGCCGGCGAATGCGCCGAAGACGGCATTGATCGCATCGTACGCAGGTCCGCTGATGGGGCCGTCGGGGCGGATGATCATCGGGTGGCTCCTCGGTCTCGGTGGGCCGGAGTCACCTCGTCGCCGAAAGTGCTCTGGCTCACAATTGTTCGTACACTACCGATATCGGCACCCGACCGACGGTCGTTACTCGCCCCGGGTCGGGGCGAGCGTGTCGAGCCCGATCAGGAGGTCGACTCGAGCACCACGTCACTGCCGGCCAGGTCGACGGTCATCCCGCCGGGCACCACGTTCACGCCGGTCAGTTCCACACCCTCGGGGAGCTCGGCGAGGGTGGAGTCCATCATCGAGATGGTCCCGCCGAGGATCTCGGAGGGCAGCTGGAAGCCGAAGATCGACGCCTGCTCGGGCTGCAGCTCGAGATTCCCGCCCGCCAGGCGGGGCGTCACCACGGCTTCGGCGAGACCGCTGATCGACACGCGCAGGGTGCCCGCGGCCGGGTCGGAGACGATGTCCTGGACCTGGATCAGGCCGCTGAGCATGGAGTCGCCGGTGCCCTGGTCGGCCGCGGCCGCCGCGACCATGGCCTCGTCGGAGACGAACGCGGTACCGGTGAGCATGTCGATGTGGGTCACATCGCCCTCGGAGCGCACGCCCTCGGCCCGGATGTCGATCGCGGGCGCCGGCCCAGTGGCGCCCTCGGACGCGGAACCGTCGGTGGTGATACGGACCGAACCGAGCGTGCCGGTGAAATACGACAGCAGAACCGGCCGTGCGCCCAGCTCCACCTCCGCGGTCGAGCCCAGGGCGGTACCGACCTCATCGGCCATCTGCTGCTTGATCGAGTTACGCAGTCCGAACTCGAGACCGACCAGACCCGCGATCACCGCGATGACCGCGAGCCCGGCGATGAGGGCGATGATCGGCCCGCGACGCCGGCCTGAGCTCGCGCGGCCGTCTCCGTCCGCGCCCGTGTGCGCGGTCGTGAACTGCTGGGTGTCGGCGTTCTGGACGCCGGGCCGGTCGAAGGCAGGGAGTCGTTGGGTGTCGTGCGGCTGCATTCGTCCGATTCTCGCTGAATTCGTCAGGACTCGCAGAACCCCAGGTCAGCCGTGGTGGGGTCGATCAACGGTTGGCCACCCAGCGGTTGAGCTGCTCGTACTCGGAGGCGAAGAGGCGCTGGAGGTGCTCCACCACCAGCTTCTCGAGCTTTCCGCCCAGCAGTGGCACGGACACCTTGACCTTGCCGCTGACGGACTCCTCCGCGAGCCCGTCCCGGGCCACGGCCTCGGACCCACCCTCGATCTGCCCGAGCCCACCGACCGCGTCCGCGGTGGCGGCACCGACGAAGCGCTCACCGTCGAAACCGCTGATCACATTGGTGCGCACGACCACCAACTGGCCGGGCAGCACCTTGCGCGCGATGTCCGGGATGTCCTCGTCGGGGATGTGCTGGGTGGTGGTCACGGTGATCGAGTCGTCGGTGACCTCGAAGGCGTCGAGAGTGTCCCTGGGCGTTCCGACGACGGCGAGGCGGTCGTGCCAGAAAGCCTCGTCGCCGAGTGAACTGAAAATCGTCTCGACGGGAGCATCGATACGGGCGCTGTGTGTGAACCGGGTCGCCATGGGGGCAGACGATACAAGCAAACGACTACTCTCGGGCATGTGACCGTGTCCTCCTCCGTGCCCGCCGGACCCACCGACTCGACCGATCCGGTCGTTCGCGCCCTGGCCGGCGTAGACGGCGTCTCCGTCGCGCCCGCCACCACACTGGCCGAACTGACGACCCTGCGGATCGGGGGGCGCCCGCGTGCGCTGCTGGAGTGCGCCACCGCCGAGGCCGTGGTCGAGGCGACCCGGCAACTGGACGCCGCGGACCGGCCGGTACTGGTGCTGGGCGGCGGCTCGAACCTGGTGGTGGCGGGCGGCGAGCTGGACGTGGTGGTGGTGGCCGTGCGCAACCGCGACGTCGACTACCGCGATGAGGGCGACGCGCTGATCGTCCGTGCCGGTGCGGGCCTGACCTGGGACGAACTCGTCGCCGACACCGTCGAGCGTGGGTACGGAGGCCTCGAGTGCCTGTCCGGCATCCCGGGGTCGGTGGGCGCGACGCCGGTGCAGAATGTCGGCGCGTACGGCGTCGAGGTGGCCCGGGTGCTGCACCGCGTGCGCTGGTTCGACCGCGCGTCCGGCGTGGACGAGTGGGTGACCCCCGATGTGCTGGGACTGGCTTACCGGACGTCCGTGCTCAAGAACACCGATCGCGCCGTGGTGCTCGAGGTGGAGTTCCGCCTCGACCGGGCCGGCCGCAGTGAACCGATCCGCTACGCCGAACTCGCCGGACGCCTCGGGGTGGAACCGGGGGAGCGAACCGACCCGGCCGTGGTGCGGCGCACCGTGTTGGAGCTGCGCCGCGGCAAGGGGATGGTGCTCGACGACGACGACGCGGACACCTTCAGCGCCGGGTCCTTCTTCACCAACCCGGTCGTTCGTGATGAGGACCTGCCCGCGGTGCGGTCCCGGGTGGCGGGCAGGCTCGGGGACGGGCCGGCCGAGCAGATGCCGGCGTTCGCGGCCGACGGTGGGACCAAGCTCTCGGCGGGCTGGCTGATCGAGCGGGCCGGTTTCTGCAAGGGGTATCCCTCGTCGTCGTCCCCGGCTCGCCTGTCCACCAAGCACACCCTGGCGCTCACCAACCGGGGGACGGCCACCGCAGAGGATGTGATCGCGCTGGCGCGTGAGGTGCGCGACGGCGTGCGGGAGGCGTTCGGTGTCGAGCTGCATCCCGAGCCGGTGTGGGTGGGCTGCAGCATCTGACCCGAGTTGGGGCGCGTCGTGGGAGTTCGGCCGCGACCCGGCGACCCCCGCTCCCACGACGTCGCCCGGGACTGGCACGCTGGTGGGTGACCTGTCGGTCTGATCCGCCCCCGCGCGCCCGACTTCGCGGCGCCGTTCATTCGATGGAGATTCGCCCGTGGACCTGTTCGCGTACCCGGTGTCGCTCGTCATGAAGTTCTGGCACTGGGTGCTGAGTTTCATGGTGGACCCGGACTCCGGCTTCGCCTGGGTCGGATCGGTTCTCCTGCTGGTGGTGACGGTCCGTCTGCTGCTCCTGCGGTCGATGTGGCGGCAGCAGTACTCGATGCGCAAGATGGCTCAGCTCGGTCCCAGGATGAAGGAGCTGCAGCTCAAGTACAAGGACCGCAAGTCTCCCGAGGACCGGCAGGAACAGGCCAAGGAGATGCAGGCCATGTACTCCGACGCCGGCGTCAACCCACTGGCGGGCTGCCTGCCGCTGCTCGTGCAGATCCCGGTGTTCCTCGGCCTGTATCACGTGCTGCTGAACTTCTCGCCGCGCGGCGTCTCCATCGAGGAGGCGCAGACCATGACCAACGGCGCGTTCGGTCCCGACCAGGTGTCCTCGTTCCTCAACGCCGAGATCTTCGGGGTGCCGCTGGCCTCGTACATCCGGATGCCGCAGGAGGTCATGGACTCCCTGCACCCGGGGCTCGTGCGCGAGGACATCCTCGTGCTGGCCGTGCCACTGTTCGTGCTCGCCGGCATCGCGACGTTCATCAACATGTGGAACTCCTTCCGTCGACAGAAGGCGGCCAAGGAGGCCGAGAAGGCAGCGGTGGCGCAGGTCGAGGCCGACGAACCCGCCGCGCCCACCCCACCGTCCCCGCTGGCCCGGGCGGGCGGACT
>CAMNYG010000098.1 GCA_946570335.1 uncultured Dietzia sp.
TTCGTGGCCGCCGTGTCCGGGGCCGCGCCACCCTCGGATTCCGGGACCATGTCGAACACGCCGGGCTTGGGCTTCGGCGCGCGGCCGGTCTCCTCGTCCGGCAGGGTCGATGCCCCCTTCGCCGCGGCCTCGGCCATGGCGACCGAGCGGGCGATCTCCGGATCGGTGGAGGTGTCGAACCACTCGTCGGGTGCGGACGGGAGGTCCGCGTCCGTGTCGACCTCGGACGGCTCGTAGCGGAACACGCCGTCGTCGTCCTTCTTGGCGACCGCCTTGACGAAGTTCTCGAGCGAATCGCCGAACTGCGACGGGATCATCCACATCGTGGCGGCGTCACCCTTGGCCATCTCCGGCAGATTCTGCACGTACTGGTAGGCCAGCATCTCCGGGGTCGGCTTGGAGGACTTGACCGCGGCGTTGACCCGGGCGATCGCGGCGGCCTGGCCCTCGGCGACGAGGTAGCGGGCGGCACGCTCACCCTGGGCGCGCAGCATGCGGGACTGTCGATCGGCCTCGGCCGCGAGGATGGCGGCCTGCTTGTTGCCCTCGGCGTCCAGGATCGCGGCCTGCTTGGCGCCCTGGGCGGTGGTGATCGCGGCCTCACGCTGGCCCTCGGCGGTGAGGATCGTGGCGCGCTTCTCGCGATCCGCACGCATCTGCTTCTCCATCGAGTCCTGGATGGAGGGCGGCGGATCGATCGAGCGCAGCTCGACCCGGGCCACGCGCAGTCCCCATCGGCCGGTCTCGGAGTCGAGAACCCCGCGCAGCTGCTTGTTGATCATGTCGCGGCTGGTCAGCGTCTGCTCGAGCGTCAGGCCGCCCACGACGTTACGCAGCGTGGTGGTGGCGAGCTGCTCCACCGCGATGATGTAGTTGTTGATCTCGTACACGGCCGACTTGGGGTCGGTCACCTGGAAGTACACCACCGTGTCGATACTCAGCGTGAGGTTGTCCTCGGTGATCATGGACTGCGGCGGGAAGGTGACCACGCGCTCGCGCAGGTCGACTTTGGCCCGTACCCGGTCGATGAACGGGATGATCAACGTCAGCTGCCCGCTCGCGGTGCGCTGATAGCGGCCGAGCCGTTCGATGACGGCCGCCTCGGCCTGGGGGATGAGCTTCACCGAGCTCGCCACCACCGAGGCGATCAAAATGACTATGACGGCGAGAAAGACCAAGCCACCCATTTTTTCCTCCGATTTTCGTCGTGCGTGTCAGCTGTCTTCGGAGAGCACCGTGGCTCAGAGCCCGCGCACGACGATCGCCGTGGCTCCCTCGATCTCGTGCACGAGGACCTTCTCGCCTGCGGCGAACGTGTCTCCGTCGATGAGCGGCCGCGCCGTCCAGGTGTCCCCGGAGATCTCGACCAGGCCCCCCTCGGGCCCGATCGCCTCGACCACGGTTCCGCTCCGCCCGGTCAGCGCCGCCGTGTTGGTGTCCTGCTCCGGCAGCGCCGCCAGTAGACGACTCCGCACGGCCGGGCGCACGGCCGCGAGCATGATGACGGACACGAGGGCGAACGCCAGGGCCTGCCCCCAGATCGGTGCACCGAGGAAGGCCGCGCCCGAACCCCCCAGGGCGCCGGCGGCGAGCATGAGCAGGATCAGCTCGCCACCCGCCGCTTCTCCGGCGGCGAGCAGCACCGCTGCCCCGAGCCAGATCAGTCCTACGTGCATGCCACGAGACTACCGACTACAGGTCCCCGGCAGTGGTGGCTCGATCGGACGGGAGGGGACGGGGCACGCATCGGACTAAGCTCGTCCGCGTGTCGACACTCAAGAAGTTCGCGTGGCTCTCGGTGGCCACGGCGGTCGCCACCATCGTGCTCAAGATGGCGGCCTGGTATGTCACCGGATCGGTCGGCCTGCTCTCCGATGCCGCCGAATCGGTGGTCAACCTCGTCGCCGCGCTCATCGCGGTGGGGGCGGTGACTGTCGCCGAGCGACCCGCCGACGACGACCACCAGTATGGACACTCCAAGGCCGAGTACTTCTCGGCGGGCGTCGAGGGCGCGATGATCTTCATCGCCGCAGCCTTCATCCTCGTGGTGAGTGTCGAGCGCATCATCAACCCGGCACCGCTGGAATCCATGGACGTCGGCCTCGCGATCTCGGTGGTCGCCGCGGTGATCAACGGGATCGTCGGGGCGGCGCTCGTCCGCGCCGGCACCACACACCGCTCGCCGACCCTCAAGGCGGACGGCAAGCACCTCATCACCGACGTGATCACGTCCGTCGGCGTGGTGGTGGGCCTGACAATCGCGTGGCTCACCGGGTGGGAGATCCTCGACCCGCTGGTGGCTATCGGAGTGGGGCTGAACATCCTGTTCATCGGCTACAAGCTGGTGAAGGAATCCGGGATGGGGCTGATGGACGCCACCTTGCCGGAGGAGGACAACCGGGCGATCGAGGAGGTGCTGGATCGCCATCGCGAGCCGGGGCGCGTCGACTTCCACGAGTTGCGCACCCGTGAGTCGGGCAAGTGGCGCTTTGTCGAGTTCCACGCCCTGGTGCCGGGGGACTGGAGCGTCGATCGCGGGCACGACCTGGTGGAGACTGTCGAGCAGGAGATCCACGCGGTTCTGCCGAACTCCCACATCGCCAGCCATCTTGAGCCGATCGAGGACGAGCGCGCCTACAACGACGTCCACCTCTAGACATCACGCGAGTGGAATTCCGGCGCGGTCACCGGTCGAATCCGGGTGCGCCCACAGTTCCCGGTCGTATCCTCACCGGTGTGTCCCACCCGATCATGTTCGACGCCGACGATCCGCTTCTCGCACGGCTGAGGGCGATCTGCCTCGACCTGCCCGACGCCGCGGAGAAGATCTCGCACGGCCGGGTGGTCTGGTTCACGACCAAGGTGTTCGCCGTCTACGGCGGCAAGGTCAAGGGCGACCACGCCGATCCGCTGCTCGACCGGGCCCTTCTCGTCCTCCCTGATCCCGCCGAGCGCATGGCACTGGACCGGGACGAGAGGTTCCACGTGCCCGCCTACTACGGCCCGGCCGGGTGGCTGGCCCTGCCGCTGGACGTCGGCGACGTGGACTGGGACGAGGTGGCCGAGCTGGTCGAGTCCTCGTACCGCCAGACCGCCGGCGTCCGCCGGGTGGCCCGCCTCGACGCGGCTACCGGGGCAGCGCGGTCGCGATGAGACTGGCGTGCAGCCCCCCGGGGTGGGTGCGTTGCGCGGTGATCGCGAAGTCCGCCCCGGCGAGCACCTCGGCCATCGTCTCAACCGGCCAACGGTAGGCGCGGCTCCCGGGGTGGTCGAACGCCTCCAGGCGGGGACCGGCGAAGAACGCGACGAGCATCGACCCGCCGTCGACGAGGATTCGCCGGAGCGTGGTCGCCGCTTCCGGCATCTCCTCGGGACGGAGGTGGATGAGCGAGTACCAGGCCAGAATGCCCGACCACAATGGCGAGTCGCCGGTGTCAGCGGTCTCGGCGAGATCGGCGATCGAGGCTTGACGGAACGCGACCGCAGGGTGGGCCCGTCGGGCGATGTCGACCAACTCAGCCACGGGCTCGAGTCCCTCGATGCTGTACCCCAGCGTTGCGAGGTGACCGGCCCACCGCCCAGTGCCCGAGCCCACGTCCAGGATCGGCCCCCGGACGGTGCCGGCCCAGTGCTCGATCACCGCACGATCAGGATCGGCCGAGGAGACGACTGTGCCCAGCATGTCGGCGATTTCGGAAGCGCGTGATCCGTACGCGGTCAGTACTTCGTCAGTCGCCACGGGGTCACCGTATCTCCGCAGCCTGAGACCTCGCCACCCGCAGGCCTGCCGTCCGCCCTGACCGCCCGTAGTAACTGCGACCCGCCAGATTCTGTTGGTGCCAGTATCCGCGCACCAGCAGTGGCAGATCCGGAATCCAGAAGCCGTCTCCCATCGGGGTGACGCTCCCGCGGGCGCCGAGCTCGACATCCGCAGAGACGATGCCGGGCCCCTCCGTGGTCCGCCTGGAGGCCAGGACGGTGCCGTCCGGGTCGACGATCTGCGTGGCCCCCACGAACTCGGTCTCGTACGGGACCGAGAGATCCGAGCCCGGCGCCAGCAGGAAGTCCGACCGGATCGATCCACAGTGTGAGGCCTGGAGAACCGGGACCCCCAGCCGCCGGGCGAACTCCGCGGGCGCGTTCTCCGACAGGGCGCGGTTGCGCCGGGCGACCGGAGCCAGCGCGCGCGAGGCGAGCCCGCCCCAGTTGCTCGGCACGGTCCACCAGTGCGTGCCCGTCATCGCGAGGTCGATCCGCCCCTGCAGCCTCCGCACGGTCTGGTTGCGGATGAGCTCCCAGCAGCTCGCGGCCCCCACCCCGCCGAGCGCGGTGTCGAACGCGCCGTCGTCGTGGCCTTCGGTGTAGAAACAGTTCTCCCACATCGTCGGCAGGTCCTTGTCATGAGTGTGGACGCGACCATCGGGTTCGACCAGGTGATAGCGGTTGTAGACCTCGTCGTCGTCGGCGATCAACATCGACCCGCCGATCGTCGCGCCGTATCGCGCGGCCAACCGTCGGAACATCTCCACCGCCGCGTTCTCGCGCGGCAGCACCGCCGCGTGGACATCGGCGCGCATCGGCACCGGCGAGGTGCAGAACTCGGGCACCGCTATGACCTTCGCGCCGCGCTCACCGGCCTCGACGATCATCGCCTCCAGGCGTTCCAGCGTGAGATCGACCCGTCCGGGCACGCCCTCCAACTGAATCGCGGCGGCGTGCACGCGGCGGGGCGGGGAGTCGACGTGGTCCGGCATGGAGTCTCCTGGTAGGCGGTGAACGGGATTTAAGGCCGCGCGCCCATCGATCAGACCACGTCACCTAGGATCGCAGTCTACAAACCCCCACGCTTTGTCAGGCGGATTGTTCTTGACCCTCCCTCGGAAGGACCCCATGGAACTCGGAATCGACACCCGGCTGACCCTGCTCGCCGCCGGGTTGATCTTCCTGCTGGCGCTCGTGCTCGGCGTGTGGAAGTACCGGCAGATGGCGACCAGCCCGCAGCACTTCGCGCACCCCTACGTCGACATCGCGCACCGGGCGTCGCTGCTGTACTCGTTCGCCACGCTGCTCATCGCGGCGTTCGTGGAGCTGAGCAGTTGGCCGACGTGGGTGAACCTCGCGGCCGCCGGGGTGCTGGTGTTCTTCTTCCTCGTGGCCATCGGGGCCTACATCGTCCACGGCGCGAAGCAGGACACGACCAATCAGTTCGAGAACCCCACGGCGTCGCTGCACATCGGCATGTGGGCGCTCGTCGTGGGCGAGATCGGTGGATTCGCGGTGCTGCTGGCCGGGTTCATCGCCGGGCAGTTCTTCGGCTAGCCGACCGGGCCGCGACCGTCGTGGCATCGCGGGTGGGCCGCCGGCCGCTACGCTGGCGGCATGCCCATGCGCCCCCGCTCGCGCGGCTCGAAGCCCCGGAAATCGTCCGAGGGCATGGATCTCGGCACCCGCGCCCTGGTCCTGGGGATCGGGTCGCTGCTGTTCTCGTGGGTGCCGCTGCTCAACATCGTGGCGTTCCTCGCGGCGCTGATGGCGGTCGCCTTCGGACTGATCGCCCGCTGGCCGGCTGGCGGCATGATGGCCGGCGGCGAGCCGAACGGGCGGAGGGGCCTGTGGGGCGTGATCCTGGGCGCGATCGCGCTGGTCGTCTTCGTGGTGACCGCGGTGCGCTACTCGGTGATCTAGTCACCCGAACACGCAACCATTCAGGAACGAGCGACACGCGACACCAGTTCTCGGTGTTCTCGGTGTTCCGGCGGCCGGGGGCCCATTCCCGGACCTCCGGCAGGCGCTGGAGCGGATGCGCGGGTGGGTTGTATCCGCTCTTCGGGCTGCACTCGCGCGTGTACTTCGGCGGGGGCGGGTGTGCATGGTGG
>CAMNYG010000099.1 GCA_946570335.1 uncultured Dietzia sp.
GGCTGCTCGGGTGCGGCGTGATGGCCGGCATCGGCGCGGCCGTCAACACTGGCGCTGTGAGCCGGGGACAGTCCGTCGCGGTCATCGGCTGCGGCGGGGTGGGCGTGGCCTCCGTCGTGGGCGCCCGGTTGGCCGGTGCCTCGACGATCGTCGCGGTGGACATCGACGACACCAAGCTCGAGTGGGCCAAGGACTTCGGGGCCACTCACACGGTCAATTCGCGCGAGACGGACCCGGTGGCGGCCATCCAGGAGCTCACCGACGGGTTCGGAGCGGACGTCGTGATCGACGCCGTAGGCCGTCCGGAGACCTACGAACAGGCCTTCTATGCTCGCGATCTCGCCGGCACGGTTGTGTTGGTCGGTGTCCCGACCCCCGAGATGAGGCTCGAGATGCCGCTGCTCGACTTCTTCGGGCGCGGCGGCTCGCTCAAGTCGTCCTGGTATGGCGACTGCCTGCCGGAGCGGGATTTCCCGATGCTCGTGGATCTGCATCTGCAGGGTCGTCTCCCGTTGGAGAAGTTCGTGTCCGAGAGGATCGGCATCGACGCCGTCGAGGCCGCATTCGACGCTATGAAGGCAGGCTCTGTCCTGCGATCGGTGGTGACGTTGTGAGTGAGGTGTACACCAGCGCCGGGTACGCCGGCGGACTGCGTATCGAGAAGGTGGTCACGAGCGGGATCTTCGCGCTCGACGGTGGCGAATGGGAGGTGGACAACAACATCTGGATCCTCGGGGACGACTCCGAGGTGTACGTGATCGACGCGGCGCACACGGCCCAGCCGATCATCGATGCGGTGGCCGGGCGCAAGGTCAAGGGCATCCTGTGCTCGCACGCCCATAATGACCACATCACGGTGGCCCCCGAGTTGTCCGAGAAGCTCGATGCGCCGATCCTGGTGCATCCCGGTGACCAGATGCTGTGGGACCAGACCCACCCCGACGTATCGCACGGGGACCTTGAGGACAACCAGCGACTGGAGATCGCGGGTACCCGCGTCGACGTGATGAACACCCCCGGCCACTCACCGGGCTCCGTGGTGTTCCACGTCCCGGAGGCAGGGGTGCTCTTCTCCGGCGACACGCTGTTCTCCGGGGGGCCGGGAGCGACCGGTCGTTCCTACTCGGATTTTCCCACCATCATCACCTCGATCCGGGAGCGCATCCTGACGCTGCCGGCCGAGACGCTGGTGCACACCGGCCACGGTGACGGCACCAAGGTCGGGGATGAATCCCCGCATCTGGAAGAGTGGATCCGGCGCGGATACTGATCTCCAGCGCACGCCGGGAGGCACGCTGCGCTGCCAGGCTCGCAGCGAACGAGATGCACCGGGCACACAGTCGGGCGCGTCGGGCAGGATGGACCCTGTCCGACGCGCCCGTGTCCGTGGGTGCCGGCCCGGGAGACGTCCGGGCCGCAACTGGGTCGGACCATCCGAGGAGGTATGCGAAACATGGCCAGGGTCACCGCCACCAACACCATTGTCGTCGAGGCACCCGTCGAGGCCGTGACCACGGCGATCGCCGATTACGCGGGTGTACGCCCCCGGATCCAGCCCGAGCAGTTCAGCGCCTACCGCCTGATCGAGGGCGGCCAGGGACAGGGCACCGTCGCAGCCTGGCACCTGCAGGCCACCAAGAAGCGCAGCCGTGACGTCAAGGTGAGCGTCACCGTCGAGGACGCGGGCGGTCACTGGACACTGGTGGAGAAGGACACCAACTCATCCATGGCCACCACCTACACAGTGCGCGAGGCCACCGGTGGTTCGCTCGTCGAGATGACCACCTCCTGGGACGGCGCCGGGGGAGTCGGTGGATTCTTCGAGCGCACCTTCGCACCGGCCGGTCTGAAGCGGATCCAGCACGAACTGCTCACCAATCTGAAGGCAGACGTCGAAGGCTGATCCGAGGCCAGGGAAGGCACGTAGGCACACGTACGGGCGCATCGAGAGTGTGGCGGGATAGTGCCGGCGGGGCTTCGTCATGCGCTACAGGTCGCGGTACAGCTGTGGCTGAGGGCCGGGTGGCGGCGTCCACTCCATGACCTGTGGCAACCCGACTCATGCCGAGGCGGACTCTGCGGGTGTGGATTTATTGGATGAGTGGCGCGAGCGCGACGCCGAGATCGTAGCCGAGCGCTTACGGATCGCCGAGGAATGGGAGACGTACGAGAGCGCCCGGCGGACCCACCCGCCGGGCAGTGCTTGTGCGGTAAGGGGTTGTCGTGGGTGGGTCGGACACCGACACCAGCGTCGGTGCAGGTAGGACGGTGTCAGCAGTGGTGCCCCCGGTCGGACTCGAACCGACACTGGACGGGTTTTGAATCCGTTGCCTCTGCCAATTGGGCTACGGGGGCGAGTGCGGCGTGCCGCTGGTCGAGAAGTCTAACGCAACGCCTGCGAGCGCCTGTCGGACGGCGCCCCTAGAGTGTCGGTGTGAGCACCTCGAGCGAAACCGTGGACACAGGATCGTCGGCCCCGACCAAGACCGACCCCAGCGCAGCGGGCGGTGCCGAACCCGCGGGTGCGGGGGATCGGCCTGCCCGGCTGTTGTTGCTCGACGGACACTCGCTGGCGTTCCGTGCGTTCTACGCGCTGCCGGCCGAGAACTTCTCGACCGCGTCGGGGCAGCACACCAACGCGGTGTACGGCTTCCTGTCGATGGTCGCGAACCTCGTCACCGAGGAGGAGCCGACGCACCTCGCGGTGGCATTCGACGTCTCGCGCGCCACGCTGCACCGCACTGCCGAGTACCCCGAGTACAAGTCCACCCGATCCGCCGCGCCCGAGGAGTTCAAGGGCCAGGTCGAACTCATCCAAGAGGCGCTCGCGGCACTCGGTGTACGCACGCTGTCTCTTGAGGGGCACGAGGCGGATGACATCATCGCCACCCTCGCGACCCAGACCGTCGCGTCATTTCCGGACTCCACAACCTTCATCTGCACCGGTGACCGTGACGCACTACAGCTCGTCACCGACTCCGTGACGGTGCTCTACCCGGTCAAAGGCGTCTCCGAACTCGCCAGATACACCCCGGAAGCCGTCGAGGCGAAGTACGGCGTGACCCCGGCCCAGTACCCGGATGTCGCGGCGCTGCGCGGAGACACCTCCGACAACCTGCCCGGCGTCCCGAAGGTCGGAGACAAGACCGCGGCCAAGTGGATCACCCAGTACGGGTCTCTGTCCGAACTCATCGCCCACGCCGACGAGGTCAAGGGCAAGGTCGGCGAGAGCTTCCGTGCGCACCTGCCGCAGGTCCAGCTCAACCGTCGCATCACCGAGCTCTCCCGCGACCTGGACCTGGGGGTGGAGATGCCGGACCTGGTTCGTGCCACCCCGGAGCGAGCCGACGTCAACGCCCTGTTCGACCGTCTCGAGTTCGGAGCCCAGGCCCGTACCCGCTTCCTCAAGGCCTTTCTGCCCGAGGGTGCCCCGGAGCCGGTCGCCGAGATCGAGCTCGAGCAGGCCTCCGTCCTGCATGCCGGAGAGGTCTCGGATTGGCTGGCCTCCCACGCGCCGGCCGGGCAGAGGCACGGCGTCGTCGTCGCCGGACCATCCGAACCCGGTGCAGGTGACGCGCAGACCATCACGATCGCCGCCGCCGGCGGCGCCTCCGGACACATCGACCTCGCGGCGATCAACTCCGCCGACGAGGAGGCTCTACAGGCGTGGCTCGCCGACGACGCGGTGAGCAAGGCGCTCCACGACGCCAAATCGGCCACCCACGCACTCGCCGGCCGGAGCCTCACTCTCGGCGGCGTGACCATGGACATCGCCCTCGCCGCCTACCTGGTCCGCCCGGGGCAGCGCAGCTACGGCCTCGCCGAGCTGTACCAGCGTCACCTCCAGTCCGAACTGCCCGAGGTCGAGGCGGGGGAGAAGCAGCTCTCGCTACTCGACGAGGTCGACGAGGCCGAGGTCGAGCAGAGGTACGCCGACTCCGCGGCCACCCGTGCTCGTGCGGTGATCGACCTGGCAGACCGGCTCGACGTGGAACTCGAGCAGGTCCACGGGTCGAAGTTGCTCGCGGAGATGGAGCTTCCGCTCGTCCCCGTGCTCGCACAAATGGAAGCCTGTGGGATCGCCGTGGACGGCGCTGCGCTGGACGAGCTCCGCGACGGGTTCGCCGACCGGGGCCGCCAGGCACAGGAGGCGGCGTACGAGGCGATCGGCGGCGAGCAGATCAACCTCGGTTCGCCCAAGCAGCTTCAGGTCGTTCTGTTCGAGACACTCGGCATGCCCAAGACCAAGAAGACCAAGACCGGCTACACCACGGACGCCAAAGCGCTCGAGGAACTGCTGAGCAAGGAGACCGGCGAGACCCCCGGACGTGCCTTCCTCGAGGCGCTGCTGCTGCACCGCGAGACCACCAAGATGCGCACCACAGTCGAGGGCCTCATCAAGACCATCGGCGACGACCGACGCATCCACACCACCTTCAACCAGACCGTCGCGGCCACCGGCCGACTGTCGTCGACCGACCCGAACCTGCAGAACATCCCCGTGCGGACCGAGGACGGCCGACGGATCCGCAAGTCGTTCGTCGTGGGCGAGGGCTACGACTGCCTGCTCACCGCCGACTACAGCCAGATCGAGATGCGCGTGATGGCGCACCTGTCCGGGGACGCCGGACTCATCGAAGCCTTCCGGACCGGCGAGGACCTCCACTCGTTCGTCGGCTCGCGCGCGTTCGGCGTGCCGATCGACGAGGTCACCCCGGATCTGCGCCGCCGCGTCAAGGCCATGAGTTACGGGCTCGCGTACGGGCTCAGCGCGTTCGGGCTCGCCGCGCAGCTCGGGATCAGCCAGGCCGAGGCACGCGATCAGATGGACGCCTACTTCGCGCGTTTCGGCGGGGTCCGAGACTACCTGCAGGCCGTCGTGGAGCAGGCTCGACGGGACGGCTACACCGAGACCTTGTTCGGCCGGCGGCGCTACCTACCCGAGCTCAACTCGGACAACCGACTCAAGCGGGAGAACGCCGAGCGGGCCGCGCTCAATGCGCCGATCCAGGGCACTGCCGCCGACATCATCAAGACCGCGATGCTCCGCGTCGATGCTGACCTCACAGAGCGGGGGCTGCAGAGCAGGCTCCTACTGCAGGTCCACGACGAACTGGTGGTGGAGATCGCCGAAGGTGAGCTCGACGAGGTTCGTGATCTCGTGGTGGACCGCATGTACTCGGCCATCGAACTGGACGTGCCACTGGAGGTCTCCACCGGCATCGGCGGCGACTGGGACTCGGCCGCACACTGATCCGGGTGCATTCCGCATCCGTTCACGGAGATCTCTGGCCGACTGTGCCCCGGGAGAGAGTCACAACAGCGTGGCCACGAAGATCGCGGTACCGGGGAAGATCCCGCCGCGCAGTGGGCTCCACTGACCCCACTCCCGCTCCAGCCACTCCGGCCACTCCGGCTCGATGAGATCCCGGACCATGAACCCGGCCGCGACCAGTTCACGGATCCTGTCGCCCACGGTCCGGTGGTGCTCCACGTACGTCAGCCGACCCTCGTCGTCGTACTCGGTGTAGGGCGAGCGGTCGAAGTAGGGGAAGATCGCGATGAGTCCGTCGATACCCGGGTCGTCGCGGAAGATCCACCGCATCGGGTGGTTGACGGAGAACACGAACCGGCCCCCCGGACGCAGTACGCGGGCCGCCTCGGCCATCACTCCGGCGGAGTCGGCGACGAACGGTACGGCACCGAACGCGGAGAAGACCACATCGAAGCTGTCGTCGGCGAACGGGAGGTGGCCGGCGTCGGCCTGGATCAACGGCACGGATGCGGCCGGGCCCGTCGACCTACTCGCGACCTCGGCACCCACACGGAGCATGCCCGCGGACAGGTCGGAGGCCACGGCGCGCGCGCCC
>CAMNYG010000100.1 GCA_946570335.1 uncultured Dietzia sp.
ACAGTGCGCTGGCCCGCCAGTACTGGCTCGTGGTGGGTGCGGCCAACGCGAACATCGACCTGCACGACTGGGAGCCGGCGCGCGGGCTGGCGGCCAATCTGGACACGGTCGACAAGGTGTACGTCAACTACCTGAGGCTCTACAACAGAAGAGACGACTTCTGGTGGGCGGGGATGGCCGGTCTGGCGGGGATGTCCTTCGCCGCCGGCTTCTGGGACCTGGACGACATCGGGGGACTGCTGGCGTTGCCCGGCGTGAATGAGCTGGGCGCCGCGGTCGGTGGGGCGCTCGCCGACCTGCCGTGGGAACTGGCGCGGGAGATGCCCGGCGACGTGCATCTGCTCGCCACACGTGGCCCGACGGTGCGTCATGCCGACGTGGACTGGTATCTGCGTCGACTGCTGGTCATGCAGAGGAACATCTTCATGGACATGGTGCCGATGCACGAGGCCTACGCTGCGGAGGGGATGCCTGCCATCGAGGAGCTGGGTGCTGGTGACGCGTACGACGACTACGTGATCCGGGCGTGGCGCCTCCTGGACGAGGGGGTGCGAGACGGTCGGTCCGAAGCGCTATTGCGCATGGCGTCGCGGGAACAGAACCAGGTGATCGCTGACCAATGGGACGCGACCGCCGCCGGACGGGGCGACGTCGGGCGGGTTCTGACCTACGTCACCACGGTCGGTGGAGCACCCGACGTGCCGGGAGCGTCGACACTGGGCGAGTTCACGCCGCTGGACGTCAGGGCAGATGTCGGAGGGCGCCCCGTGGTCCTGCGGACTCCCTTACCGGCGTTCAACTGGGCGGATCGGGAGCCACGGTGGGAGTACATCGAGCAGGATCTGGTGCCGGCGTTCCGCTCTCTCGTCCGTGATCGGCCGCAGGAGGCCCCTCGGTTCCTGAACGTGGAGTTCAGATCGAGGGCCGAGCAGAATCGGCTGGTGGCCCGGCTGCCGGATCTCGCCCGGCGGATGACCTCGGGGTGGACGGTGGAGCCGGGATGAGTCGGCGTGCCGGTGCGCGACGTCGTGGTCAGGGCCGTCCGACGGGGGTGAGTCGACCTGGGGTATCCCTGGTACATGGCCCGCGTGATTCCAGCCCACCCCGTCTACGGTCACCCGTCCGAGGAGGTGGTCGTCGACAAGCTGCGCGAGCAGTTGTCCGAGGACAGCCTGATCGTGGTGGGGCAGCGTGTCTCCACGGACGAGAAGGAGCACGAGGTCGACATCCTGGTGGCGATCCCCGGCGCGGGAATCGTCGCGATGGAGGTCAAGGCCGGGCAGATCACCGTGGAAGACGGACAGTGGGTGCAGGGCAGCGGGACCAGGACGTACGTCATCGACCCGGTCACCCAGTGCCGCGACGCTCTCTATGCCCTGCGCGGATTCGTCAGCGCCGACCCGCGGTGGCCTGACCAGTTCCAGCGCTGGACTCACATGCTGGTGTTCCCGCACATGTCGATCCCGGACGAGTTCACGTTGCCCGACATCCGGCGCAACAGGATCGCTGACCGTGACCAGCTGGATGATCTCGCGATGATCGCCTACCGTCTCGCGCGGGATTCCGGGCCCCGGGATCGACCGTTCCTGGCGCCGGCCACGGTCGATCGACTCGCGGAGGTGCTCGGCGGCCGGGGGTTGCCGCAGCGTGACGTGGTGGCCCGGGCAGCCGAGAACGCAGACATCGCCGATGCGCTGACCCGCGAGCAGTCGGTCCTGCTCCGTGCTGTCGATGCGCTGCCGCGCGTCGAGATCCGCGGCGGAGCCGGCAGCGGAAAGACCTTTCTCGCGCTGGAACAGGCTCGACGACTGTCGAGGGCCGGAGAGCGGGTGGCTCTGATCTGCTACTCGCACGGCCTGGCCAGCTATCTCAAGCGGGTCACCGGCGGGTGGAGGCGGCGCGAGCAGCCCGCCTACGTGGGGGAGTTCCACGCTCTCGGCGTCGAATGGGGTGCCCCTGTCGGCCCCGATGAGCGGGTGCGGTCGGAGGAGACCGTCCACTGGTGGGAGGTCGAGCTCCCTCGTCTCATGGCCGAGCTCGCCGAGGGACTGGCCGAGGGCAAGAAGTTCGACGCCGTGATCGTGGACGAGGCCCAAGATTTCGCCGACGACTGGTGGCGACCGGTCATCGGTGCACTACGTGACCGTGAGAACGGTCGCCTGATGATCGTCGGTGACGCTGGACAGAGTGTGTTCCAACGCACCGGGCGTCCGCCGGTCGACCTGGTTCCGCTCGTGTTGGACCACAACCTGCGAAACACCCGCCAGATCGCCTCCGAGTTCCTCCCGCTGGTCGGGCAGCCGATGGAGCTGCGTGGCGGGGTCGGGCCCGACGTGCGGTACGTGGAGCTCGCGGAGGGCGAGGACCCTGTCGCGGTGGGCGACGACGAGGCGATGCGTCTGCTGGATCAGGGCTGGGAGCCGAAAGACGTGGCGCTGTTGACCACGGGGTCGCGCCACCCGATGCAGGTCGAGCTCCAGAACGAGGGAAGCGATGCCTACTGGGAGACGTTCTGGAGCGGGGAGGACATCTTCTACGGCCACGTGCTCGGGTTCAAAGGACTCGAGCGACCCGCTGTGGTGCTCGTGTGCAATCACCGCGAGAACATGGGCCGGGTCCGAGAACGCATCTACGTCGGCCTGTCCCGGGCCACCGATGTGCTCGTGGTGGTGGGAGACCCGACGGGCTGAGCGCCCGGGCCGCCCAACTCGTAGCGTCGAGCACGTCGCCATGTCGGAAGCGCAGGCCCAGGAAGCGTCCACCATGACACGCGAAAGGCGTGGTCCACGCGAATCATGCCAGCGCCTACTACTGGGATCCCGAGGCGGACGGTTCATTTCCCGAGTGAAAGTCTCTGAACTGTCACAATAGTTAGCGCGATGCACATTTACGTAGGGCATCACCTGGCCTGATACAGATGGGGCAGAAGAGGTGCGCCGTCGCCGGTGGAGACTGCTGGGCTAATACGGGACGTTCAACACGCGCCACCCCCAGAGTGGACGGACACAACACTGCGCGCGGCACCGATGCCGGTAGATGCGATGCCATCGCACGAGCCACCTGCGCGAGCATCCGCAATGACTCGGCACGCTCCCGGCACAGCGTTGTCCCGTGAGCAATGGGACCGCCGTCCCGTCGCCCAGCGCGGCCAGACGCCCCGACCCGAACAGGAACGGAAGGCCACCGACAATCCCAACCGGGACGTCGTGGGATGTGACCGTCTCCGATGGTTTGCAGACGGACTTGTGTTGCAGCAGGAGTTTTCTGCGAAATCCCCGGGCTTAGAACTGAACTGCAATGCTGCGATAGTGGTCGTCTCCGAGAGCGGATGGGACACCTTCATGAAGGCGTACAGCAGCGGTTCAGCCTAATCGCCGACGGCGAGGGCGCGGCCCCGGCCGTCGGTCGCGCGACATACGATCCCGCAGATCTCATCCGTTGAGGGAACCGAGGTTGAGTGACCCGAACACCGGGTCGGCGTCGTCGTCATCGGTGGCGCATCCGCCCGGCGCGGCGAGGGCACCGCGGAGGCTGATCCCGTCGAGGCCCGCGTCGTCGGCCAACAGGTAGCGGGCGCGTTCGGCGGTCCCACCGGTCTCGCATGCGATGGTGTCGACGGTCGACGCGTAGCCCTCGTTGGCGAGGTTCGCCATTCCGGCAGGACGGGCGTAAAGGGTGCCGTCGGTGACGAATTCGGTGCCGTCGAAGGTCATCGCGATCGAGCGGCCGTCGCACACCTCGTCGCACAACACACGCAGCACTCCCTCGCCGAGCTCATGGTCCAGCGCCATCACGCCGTCGAGCTCGGTGGTGAAGGTCTGTCGCAGGGAGAAGGTGCCGTCGGTGGAAAGGGTGACGAAGTGCACGTCACCGGTCTGCTCGACGCCCACGGCGAACACCCCGCCCCACACGTCGGGAATGTACTCGACGGCCTCGAGGCCGCCGTTGGCACTGAGTGGTCCGGTGACCTCGGACAGGTCGTACTCGTGTGTCGCGTTGATGGTGGCATCGCCCGAGGTCGGCAGGTCGAAGCGCAGGACCGACGGACGGCTGGTGGACGACTCGTCGTTGTTGCGTTCGGTGGCCACGTAGACAGCGTCGTCCGGACCCACCGTCACGCCCTCGGCGTCGGGCAGGCCCGTGCCATCGGGGTACTTCAGGACCAGCGTCTGCGCGATCGAGTAGTCGCCCGAGGAGGTGTCGAAGTCCAGTACGTAAAGCGTGCCGGTGCCGTTGTTGACCACGTACGCGGTGCCGTCGGACGCGATGTCGACACCCGACATGTCGTCTAGCGCGAAGTCTCCGCCCAGGTCGACCGGCTCGATCGTGAGGACGTCGTGTGGCCACGGCGACGTGTCCACCGGCTCCGACTCGTCCGCGGCGACGTTACGTGCGTTGCGGGTCGGCTCGCCGGTCACCGCGAATTCGCCGGTCATGTCCGGGATTCGACCGTAGGTCGTCGCGGCGTGTCCGCTCCACGCGAACTCGTCCACGATCGTGCCGGAGGCGTCCCGCAGTGTCACCGCGTCGTTGCCGCCCAGGCCGAATCCCTCGGGGGTCTCGTCTGGGTAGATGCTCCAGTAGCCGCCCGACTCGATGACGGTGCCGGCGGGGAAGACGATGGGGGTGTGGTCAGCGTCGTCGTCGACGAGCGTCCAGCCCGAGATGTCGAGTTCCTGCTCCGTGTTGAGGTTCGCCAGCTCGACCCAGTCTCCGACAGGGTCGCCGTTGGACTCGACCTCGTTGATCACGATGTCCGCAGCCGTGGCGGGCTCGGCGGCCGCGGCTGTCGCCGGCCCCGCGACGGCAGCGCCTGCGGCGAGGGGGATCGCCAGGGCGGCGTAGGTGAGGGAGCGCACGCTCATCAGGGACCTTTCCATAATGATTGCTGTGAGGATGACCTCGCGAAGGCTAAGGGCCGAGGGTGCCGGGAATCTGTCCCGGACGTGACGGGTAGCTGAACAGTGACCGGCCGCTCCGGCCGGGATCGCGATCTCGGCCCCGGAACGATCACTCGGGATTCGGCCGTGTTCACCGAGTCTGGGCGTCGTCTCCCCTTCGGGGTGTGGGGGTACGTCACGCCGATGGTTGCCTCGAGGACGACGACGATGATTCCGATCTCCCAGGTGCCGTTCACGGTCCTGACATAAGATTCTTCTTTTGAAGTCGGTCGATATTTGGACTCGATCCGTCACCAGGGGGCAGTGTCATGAACCAATACCCGTCGCAGGGGTGGGACGGCCGGAGATCCGATTCCCACGACGATCCGCGCACCACCCAGTTCGGTCCGATCCCGCAGCCGCAGTACCAGCAGTCGCCGCAGCAGCCGTACGGGTACGGGCCTCCGGCGAAGAAGGGTATGTCCACCCCGCTGGTGGTGGCTCTCACGGTGCTGATCGTGGTGCTGATCGGACTGCTCGTGGGCTCGGCGTTCCTGGTGGTACCCCGATTGCTGGGCACGTCCGCGGCTCCGGGGACCTCGACCGTCTCGGTTACGGCGACCGCACCCGCCGACCCGGAAGGGCACGGCGGTTCCGGAGCTGAGGCGGTACCGACCGTTGAGCCCGCCCGCCCTGCCCAGGGCGCGCGGCCGGCCGGCGCCTACGAATGCCGGAGTGCGGGCTCGGGGCCGTATGACTCCGTGGCCGTGGGTTCTTCGGTCACCTCGTGTGAGTTCGCTGAAGCGGTCTGGTCCCAGTACGTGGGCCACGGCGGGGTGGGCGGATCCAAGACCGTTCGGGCCTACAGCCCGGTGACCGGCCGGACGTACACGATGTCCTGCTCCGGCGGTGCCGTGGTCACCTGCACCGGTGGTGACAACGCGGTCGTCCACATCTACTGATGGCGGCTTCTCTACTGCGCGTCCTG
>CAMNYG010000101.1 GCA_946570335.1 uncultured Dietzia sp.
GGAGGTCGGACAGCGACTTGAGCGGACGGTTGCCCGGGCCCGTGACGGGCCGGCCACGACGACCATTGTCGAACAGGGCGTCGACCGACTCCTGCAACATCCGCTTCTCGTTGTTGACGATGATCTCGGGGGCACCGAGGTCCATCAGTCGCTTGAGGCGGTTGTTGCGGTTGATCACGCGACGGTAGAGGTCATTGAGGTCCGAGGTGGCGAACCGACCACCGTCGAGCTGCACCATCGGGCGCAGCTCCGGCGGGATCACCGGGACCGCACCGAGCACCATCGCGGCAGGGTTGTTGCCCGACTGCAGGAAGGCGGAGACGACCTTGAGCCGCTTGAGGGCACGGATCTTCTTCTGTCCCTTGCCGTTGCGGATGACGTCGCGCAGTGCCTCGGCCTCGGCCTCGAGATCGAAGTTCTCCAGCAGCGACTGGATCGCCTCGGCACCCATGCCGCCGGAGAAGTACTCGCCGAAGCGGTCCTCGAGCTCGCGGTAGATGCCCTCGTCGACGATGATCTGGTTGACTTCGAGCTTGGTGAAGGTGTTCCAGATCTCCTCGAGGCGGTCCAGCTCACGCTGGGCCATCTCGCGGATCTTCTTCATCTCCTTCTCGCCGCCGTCCTTCACCTTGCGGCGCTGGTCGGCCTTGGCACCCTCGGCCTCGAGCTCGGCCAGGTCGGCCTCGAGCTTGTTGGCGCGGGCCTCGATGTCGGAGTCGCGCTCGTCCTCGATGATCTTGCGCTCCTCGACGACCTGGGCCTCGAGGGTGCTGAGCTCGTTGTGACGGAGCTCGGTGTCGACATCGGTGATGACGTACGCGGCGAAGTAGATGATCTTGTCGAGATCCTTCGGCGCCAGGTCCAGCAGGTAGCCCAGACGTGACGGGACACCCTTGAAGTACCAGATGTGCGTCACCGGTGCGGCGAGCTCGATGTGGCCCATCCGCTCACGACGCACCTTGGCGCGGGTCACCTCGACGCCACAGCGCTCACAGATGATGCCCTTGAAGCGGACGCGCTTGTACTTGCCGCAGTAGCACTCCCAGTCCCGGGTGGGGCCGAAGATCTTCTCACAGAACAGGCCCTCCTTCTCCGGCTTGAGGGTGCGGTAGTTGATGGTCTCCGGCTTCTTGACCTCACCGTAGGACCAGTTACGGATGTCCTCGGCGGTGGCCAGACTGATGACCAGCTCGTCGAAGTAGTTGACGTCCTGCACGAAAGGCGTCCTTTCCCGGGTGGGATGGTGGCGGGCCCCTCAGCGGGGTGGGGCCGTGTGAAGGGCCCGCCGTGGTGGAACTTGAATTCTTCGGGTGCGGTGCGGGCCGCGGTGTGCGCGGCCCGCCCGCCTACTTACTGCGCCAGCTCGTCGGCCGCGGAGGACTCGTCGCGGGAGAGGTTGATCCCCAGGTTCGCGGCGGCACGGTCGAGGTCGTCGTCGTCCCCCTCGCCCAACGAGACGGCCTGCCCGTCGCTGGAGAGCACCTCGACGTTGAGGCACAGTGACTGGAGCTCCTTGAGGAGGACCTTGAAGGATTCCGGGATGCCGGGCTCCGGGATGTTCTCGCCCTTGACGATCGCCTCGTAGACCTTCACGCGGCCGACCACGTCGTCGGACTTGATCGTCAGGAGCTCCTGCAGCGTGTACGCCGCGCCGTAGGCCTGCATGGCCCAGCACTCCATCTCACCGAAGCGCTGGCCACCGAACTGGGCCTTACCGCCGAGCGGCTGCTGGGTGATCATCGAGTACGGACCCGTCGACCGGGCGTGGATCTTGTCGTCCACCAGGTGGTGCAGCTTCAGGATGTACATGTAGCCCACGGCCACCGGGTACGGGAACGGCTCACCGGAACGACCGTCGATCAGGGTCGCCTTGCCGTCGCCCTTGACCATCCGCTCACCGTCACGGTTAGGCAGGCTGTGCTCGAGCAGGCCGGTGATCTCCGTGTCCGCGGCACCGTCGAACACCGGCGTGGCCGTGTTGGTGCCGGGCTCGACCCGGTGGATCTCCTCCGGCAGATTGGCGGCCCAGTCGGGCAGGGAGCCGTCCGCCTCACGCGGGACCTCCCAGCCGGCCTTGGCCAGCCAGCCGAGGTGGGTCTCCATGATCTGACCGATGTTCATACGACGCGGGACACCGTGCGTGTTGAGAATGATGTCCACCGGGGTTCCGTCCGGCATGAACGGCATGTCCTCGGCGGGGAGGATCTTGCCGATGACGCCCTTGTTACCGTGGCGGCCGGCGAGCTTGTCGCCGTCCTGGATCTTGCGCTTCTGCGCCACGTACACGCGGACCAGCTCGTTGACGCCGGGGGGCAGATCATCGTCGTCGTCACGCGAGAAGACGCGGACGCCGATGACCTTGCCGGACTCACCGTGGGGCACCTTGAGCGAGGTGTCGCGCACCTCGCGGGCCTTCTCACCGAAGATCGCGCGGAGCAGACGCTCCTCCGGGGTGAGCTCGGTCTCGCCCTTCGGCGTGACCTTGCCGACCAGGATGTCGCCGTCACGGACCTCCGCACCGATGCGCACGATCCCGCGGTCGTCCAGGTCCGCCAGAACCTCGTCGGAGACGTTGGGGATGTCGCGCGTGATCTCCTCGGCACCCAGCTTGGTGTCACGGGCGTCGATCTCGTGCTCCTCGATGTGGATGGACGTCAGGACGTCCTCCTCCACCAGGCGCTGCGAGAGGATGATCGCGTCCTCGTAGTTGTGGCCCTCCCACGGCATGATCGCCACGAGCAGGTTCTTACCCAGGGCCATCTCACCGTCCTCGGTGCAGGGCCCGTCGGCGAGGACCTGGCCGGCCTCGACGCGGTCCCCCTCGTCGACGATCGGCTTCTGGTTGGAGCACGTGCCCTGGTTGGAGCGCGCGAACTTCGACAGACGGTAGGTCTGACGACCCCCCTCGTCGTCCATCACGGTGATGAAGTCGGCGGAGACCTCCTCGACCACGCCGGCGTTGGCATTGACGATCACGTCACCGGCGTCGACGGCGGCCCGCAGCTCCATGCCGGTACCGACCAGCGGGGCTTCGGACCGCAGCAGCGGAACGGACTGACGCTGCATGTTCGCGCCCATCAGGGCACGGTTGGCGTCGTCGTGCTCGAGGAACGGGATCATCGCGGTGGCCACGGAGACCATCTGACGTGGCGAGACGTCCATGTAGTCCACGTCACCTGGCTCGACCATCTCGACGTCGCCGTGCTTCTTACGGACGAGGACACGGTCCTCGATGAAGCGGTTGTCGGGGCCGAGCTCCGAGTTGGCCTGCGCCACGATGTAGCGGTCCTCCTCGTCGGCCGTCAGGTAGTCCACCTGGTCGGTGACGACGCCGTCGACCACGCGACGGTACGGGGTCTCGATGAATCCGAACGGGTTGACCCGCGCGTACACCGAGAGCGAACCGATGAGACCGATGTTCGGCCCCTCAGGGGTCTCGATCGGGCACATACGGCCGTAGTGCGAGGCGTGGACGTCCCGGACCTCAAGGCCGGCGCGTTCCCGCGACAGACCGCCGGGGCCGAGCGCTGACAGGCGGCGCTTGTGGGTCAGACCCGACAGCGGGTTGTTCTGGTCCATGAACTGCGACATCTGGGAGGTTCCGAAGAACTCCTTGAGCGCCGCGGTGATGGGCCGGATGTTGATCAGCGACTGCGGGGTGATGGCCTCGGAGTCCTGCGTGGTCATGCGCTCGCGGACGACGCGCTCCATCCGGGACAGGCCGACGCGGACCTGGTTCTGGATGAGCTCGCCGACGGTGCGGAGACGACGGTTACCGAAGTGATCGATGTCGTCCACCTCGACCGGCACCTCGCGGCCGCCGGGGACCTGCATCGACGTCTCGCCGGCGTGGAGGCGGACGAGGTACTCGATGGTCGCGGCGATGTCCTCGCGGGTGAGCGTGGTGGTGGCGTCGCCCTCCGGGTCCGGCAGACCGAGCTTGCGGTTGACCTTGTAACGGCCGACGCGGGCCAGGTCGTAGCGCTTCTCCTTGAAGAAGAGGTTCTCCAGGAGCGCCTCGGCGGACTCACGGGTCGGGGGCTCGCCCGGACGCAGCTTCCGGTAGATCTCCAGCAGCGCCTGGTCGGTGTCCTCGACGGTGTCCTTCTCGAGGGTCGACATCATGATCTCGGAGAAGCCGTAGCGCTCCTTGATCTCCGTGGTGGTCCAGCCGAGCGCCTTGAGCAGCACGGTGACGGACTGGCGACGCTTGCGGTCGATGCGGACGCCGACCGTATCGCGCTTGTCCACGTCGAACTCGAGCCACGCACCGCGGGACGGGATGACCTTGACCGCGTGGACGTCACGCTCGGTCGACTTGTCACGCGACCGGTCGAAGTAGACGCCCGGCGAACGGACGAGCTGGGACACGACGACCCGCTCGGTGCCGTTGATGATGAAGGTGCCCTTGACGGGCATCATGGGGAAATCGCCCATGAAGACGGTCTGGGACTTGATCTCGCCGGTCTCGGTGTTCTCGAACTCGGCGGTGACGAAGAGCGGCGCCTCGTAGGTGCGGTCCTTCTCACGGCAGTCCTCGAGGGACGCCTTGACCTCTTCGAAGTAGGGCTCGGAGAACGAGAGCGACATGGAACCGGAGAAGTCCTCGATCGGGGAGATCTCCTTGAGGATGGATTCAAGTCCCCCCTCGAGATTGGTGACGCCGCGCGAGGCGGCCTCCGTCTGCCACTCCTCCGAACCGATGAACCACTCGAACGACTCCGTCTGGAGGTCGAGCAGCCCCGGAACCGGCAACGGCTCGGTGAGCTTCGCGAACGAGACTCTCCGGGGCGCACCGGGGACGTTGGAGACTGACGTGGTCTGGCGGGAGACTGCCAAGATGGGTCCTTCCAGCACCTCACGTGATCACCACGGGCGGTGACCACAGATGTATCTGCGAGCGGTCCGCCGACGGGTACTCACCCGTGTCCGTCATAGAATCAAGGGCCTGGAAAATACCCGGTCAACCGGGGTTTCGGCCGTCAATGACAAACGAAAGGGCAAATAGCAGCCAGCGCAACGACCTAATCTAGCCGATGGCGGCGCCCAAGTCCAGCCCTCGACAGGGATTACCCCCGGAGGCTGCGGCGTGCGTGGTGCGGCGTCCGTCTCTGCGCTGGTTGCCCTCGTGGCTCTCGCCTCATCGGCCCCCGGTCGGGACATCGCACCCGGGCGGAGACCCACCTCACGCCCGATGCCCCTAAAGGGTGACGGGTCAAAGCCCGTTCGTCAAGGATCTGACGCGGTTCGGCCCGGAAGATTTTCCTCCGCGTCCCGGTCGTGGACCGTATCAGGCCGGCAGATCCGGGATCCGCGAGAGCTTCCACACGCCGTCGACCTTGTCGAGTCCGACCTGGTAGGTGCCGCTCGTGCTACCGGCCGCGGCGCCGTCGCGCTCCATCGAGACCTCCTGCACCAACAGGACCTCGGCGCGGTCCCCCTCGAGGTACGCCAGACCGGCTTCCCGGACCTGGGCGTGGACCGTGGTGGCCGACTGCTCATAGCTGTCCCGTAGTGCCGGCCAGTTAGCGTTGAGCTCGTCGACGAGGTTCGGCGTGAGGAACTCGCCGAGTGAGGCGTGGTACTCATCGAGGGTCTCGTAGTCGATCGACACCAGTCGCTGGACATTGGTGGAGGCCGCGGTGAGCACCTCGTCGGTCGCCGCCTGATCCACGAACGCCTCGTTCGAGATCGAGATCCCCGGCTGGAACGCGAGGACTGCTCCCGCCGCGCCTGCCGCGACGCCCACCGCGAGTGCCGCGTACGCCAGCGGCCTCCCGGGGGGACGACGACGAGACGTGCACCCGGTGTCCGTCGACGAGGAGGAACGCCTCTGCGCGTCGTCGCCCCCGCTCCCCCG
>CAMNYG010000102.1 GCA_946570335.1 uncultured Dietzia sp.
CGGTTCGGCGCTCGCGGGTGTCGGCCGGGCCCCCGACGCGGGGGACAGCCGCGGGCAGGACAAGCCGGTGCTCTCCCCGAGGGAGATCGATGTTCTCGCCCAGGTGGCCCTCGGATGTTCCAACGCCGAAGTCGGGGCACGGCTCGCGCTCTCCCCGGAGACCATCAAGGCGTACCTGCGGAACATCGGCACCAAATTGGGCACCCGGTCCCGGATGGAGTCCGTCGCCCGGGCGAGGCTGCTCGGCGTGCTGCCCTGATCCGACCTGACCCGGAGATACCCGTCCGGCGTTGCTCCCGACCGGCTCCCGACCGGCTCGCGCTGGCCGGGCGGGTCCGGGACGACCCCGTCGACCGGTTCGGACACCGACTGGAAGGGGTCAGGTCGTCTGCGTACCGGATCGCCAGGTCACCCGGACGCCGGTCTCGGGGCGGGTCAGTATCCGCGTCCAGGGAAACGTGAGGTCCTCGGAACTCCCGCTGATGCGTACCTCGGGCCGGGTCAGTGCCGTCACCGCAGCGGCCAGCGCGGTCACCGCGATCTTCTCGCCAGGGCAGCGGTGGCCCGTCCGTACCCCGGCGCCGCCCTGGGGGACGAAGGCCTCAAGCCCCTCGGCGTGGTCGACGTCCAGGAATCTCTCGGGATCGAACGCGCTCGCGTCCGGCCAGTGGGCCGGGTCGGTGTTGGTTCCGAGCAGATCCAGGAGCGCACGCTGCCCCTTGCTGACCGGACAGCCCTGTACCTGGAAATCCCTCGTCGCCAGTGCGGGCAGCATGGGGACGAACGGGTAGGTGCGACGGACCTCCTGCGCGAACACGACGGACTCGGTGATCCCGGTGAGCACGTCCCCTCCCGTTGGTGCCGGCCCGCCTGATCCGCTCGGCCCACTCGGGGTGTGAGACCAGTGCCACGGCGGCGAACCCCGCGAACCGGCCGACCGCGACGGTGGGACGGGTGAGATTCTGCAGCTCGACGCCGGCGGTCCTGTCGTCGACGAGTTCTCCGTTCTCGTCTCGCAGATCGGCCATGGCCGCGACGACCGAACCCTCGTCGACGCCGACCCCGCCGGACCGGACCGCGCGGATGATCCCGGTGGCCCACCTGTCGAGGCGCAGTCGCTCGGCCACCGCCACCGGGTTCGACGGCGGGCGGCCGAAGGTGTCGAGAAGCCGGCTCATCTGGACTGCGCGGCGGTCGGCTTCCGAACGACTGAGGGAGAGGCCGTCCCACCGGAACGCGGCACGGCCGAAAGCCGCAGAGGTGTCGTGGTAGACCGTCCCCGCGCCGCGCCGGGCCCAGTCCCCGAGCATGGCGTGGAGTTCCTCGTCCACGATCTCGGCGAACCGGGCGACCCTGTCGGCATCGTAGAACGCGCGGACCCCGTCGATCCCTCGGAGCAGCACCGTCTTCCTGCCCATCAACCGGAGCTCGACGGGTACCTGTGAATCCGGCTCGACACCGGCCCGGCGGCGGATACGTGAGGCGAACAGGTATCCGGAGCGCAGGAGCCGGACGGACTGGTCTCTCCGGGTGCGGGCGGGGTGTCCGGATGTGGTCATGAGCGCTACTCCTGCGGTGGGTAGGGGTGTGGCCGCACACACTAGGGCTGGTCGGGAAGGAGCGCTTCCGGTCACTCCGCCGCAGATCGTGTGGCCCAGATCACTGGCATCCACTTTCGGGTGTACCGGTGTGTGGCCTGCCTCACATACGTTTTCTTCAGTCGACGTACACGCGTCGGTCACCAACGTCAGCGCCGCAGGCTCACCAGCCCGGCGACACGGAGAAGACTGGAGTTGTCTTGACTGCCGCGAATTCGCCCGCCTGGGGCCCGACGCCACAGGCGCCGGGCGACGCCCCGGTCCAGAAGAAGACCTCGCTCGCGCGGGTCGCCGCGGCCTCATCGATCGGTACCACCATCGAGTGGTACGACTTCTTCATCTACGGCACCGCCGCCGCGCTGGTGTTCCCGACGCTGTTCTTCCCCGACCAGAACCCGGCGACCGCCACCCTGTCGTCGTTCGCGACGTTCGCGGTGGCGTTCTTCGCCCGCCCCGTCGGCGCCGCCGTCTTCGGTCACTTCGGCGCCCGGATCGGCCGCAAGCGCACGCTGGTGTGGACGCTCATGATCATGGGCGTGGCGACCGTGTTCATCGGCCTGCTCCCCGGATACGAGACCGGCGCGTTCGGTGCGTTCGAGAACGGCATCGGCATCCTCGCACCGACACTGCTCGTGCTGTGCCGCTTCTTCCAGGGCTTTGCCGTCGGCGGCGAATGGGCCGGCGCGACCCTGCTCACGGCGGAGTACGCGCCGGAGGGCAAGCGCGGGATGATGGCCATGTGGCCGCAACTCGGCGTGGCATTCGCCTTCTTCCTCTCCTCGGGCACCTTCCTCATCTTCGCCCTCGTCGCCGGTGAGGGTGCCGGCATCGACAGCGCGTTCATGCAGTACGGCTGGCGCATCCCGTTCCTGCTGTCCGCGGTGCTGGTCCTCATCGGCCTGTGGATCCGTATGACGGTGGAGGAGACCCCGGTCTTCAAGCACGACCGTGAGCTCGCGTCCAAGCAGACCGCGCCCGAGACCCTGCCGTTCGCCGATGCGATCCGCTTCCAGTGGAAGGAGATCCTCATCGCCGGTGGTGCGCTGACGTCCCTGTTCTCGCTGTTCTACATGGGCACCTCGTTCCTCACGAACTACGCGACCGCCACCCTCGGGCACTCCCGCCCGTTCGTCCTGGGCATGGGCATGGTCGCCGCCCTGGTCTTCGGTCTCGCGATCGCCCTTTCTGCGATGTACTCGGACCGGATCGGCCGCAAGAAGGTCATCGGTATCTCCGTCGCGCTCGCAGTGGTCTGGTCGCTTGTCGTCTTCCCGATCCTCGACACCGGATCCGCCGCCGCGTTCGCACTGGGGCTGTTCGTCACCCTGATCATCTTCGGTATCGCCTACGGCCCGGCCGGCGCGCTGCTCCCCGAGCTGTTCCAGGCCCGCTACCGCTACACCGGTGCCGGCCTCGGCTACAACCTCGCCGGCATCCTCGGCGGCGCCCTGCCGCCGCTGGCAGCCTCCGCGATGGTCGCCGCCGGCAACACTCTCGGCGTCGGGATCATGCTCTCGCTGCTGTCGGCCATGTCGATGATGTGCGTCCTCGTCATGACCGAGTCGAGCAGGAACAAGGTGACCGGCGACCTCGCCGAGGACGACAAGGCGATCGCCACCGAGGTCCCCTGATCCCCGTGAGCCGGTGACGCGAAGGCGCCTTCGCGGACGCCGTCACACAAGCTGCCGCGCCCGGCCCCACCCGAGAGGGGGCCGGGCGCGGTGTCGTTCGCGCCGGGCGGTCCGAGGCGGAAGGCCCGGGGTCAGAAGTCGCCGGCGCTCCGGCGCAGTGAGGCGATGGAGTCGATGAGTGCCACCTGCTCGTCGTGGTCCATCCCCGGGTCGGCGAAGACTCCTGAATTGAGCGCCTCGGTGGCCTCCGCGACCACTTTCCGGCCCGACTCGGTGATCTCCACCAGGGTCGTGCGGCCGTCCGTCGGGTGCGGCCGGCGCTCGACCAGGCCGGCATCGAGGAGGCGTTTCATCGCGCTGGTCACGCTCGTCACGTGCACCTGCAGTCGCTCGGAGGCCTTGGTGATGGGCAGCGCGCCGGAGCGTGAGAACGCCAGGAGCCGCAGGAGTTCGTAGCGCGGGAACGACAGGTTCCACGGCCGCAGGGTCTCCTCGACACGGGCCAGCAGGATCTGGTGCGCCCGCATCACCGAGGTCACCACCGTCATCCCCTGGGCGGCGTCGACCCAACCCTCGCGCTCCCAGTTGGCGCGAGCCTGGTCGATGCGATCGGGGATCGGTGCGGTCCTGGGGGACACGGTTCACTCCTGGGGCCACTGCGGTCTGATGATCGGATGATTCTATCCGTCCGGGCACGTGGCGAGGGCGGCCCCACACGCCACTCGCCCGACACACCACTTGAGGGGTGGTCCGGGGGTTCATGGTGAGGGATCGGCGACGATCCGGCGATAGGCTCCGCGCATGAGCAATCCCGTCCAGCAGGGTGGCGGCGTCGACGTCACCCGTATCCGTCACCCGCGTTTCCAGGCACTGGTCACCGACGCCGCCACGGCGGTGGCAGCGATCGGCGACGGCGACACGGTGGCGATCAGCGGGTTCGCCAGTGCGGGCACGCCGAAGGCGTTCGCGCCGGCGCTGGCCGAACGGATCCGTGAGGTGCGTGCCGGCGGCGGCCGCCTGAGCGTCAATCTGCTGACGGGTGCGTCGGTGGCCAGCGAGGCCGAGTTGCTCCTGGCCGAGGCCGACGGTGTGGCCCTGCGTATGCCCTACCAGAGCGAGCCCACCGCGCGCCGGAAGATCAACGACGGTCGGATGGACTACGTCGACATCCATCTGTCGCATGTGGCGCAGCAGGTGTGGGAGGGCTACTACGGGGACGTCGACGTCGCCGTGGTGGAGGTGGCTGCCATCACCGAGGACGGCAAGCTGGTGCCGTCGATGTCGGTGGGCAACAACAAGACCTGGCTCGAGGTGGCCGACAAGGTGATCCTCGAGGTGAACTCGTGGGTCCCGCTCGGCGTCGAGGGCATGCATGACGTCTACTACGGCACGGCGCTCCCGCCGCAGCGCAGGCCGATCATGCTCACCCGGCCCGAGGACCGCATCGGACAGCAGTACCTGGAGGTCGATCCGTCCAAGGTCATCGCGGTGGTACCCACGGATCAACAGGACTCGGAGAGCTCACTGACCGCCCCCGACGAGGTCAGTCAGGCCATCGCGGGACACGTGGTGGAGTTCTTCCGCCACGAGGTCGCGCGCGGTCGCATGCCGGCGAGGGGACTCCTGCCGCTGCAGGCCGGGATCGGCAACGTCGCCAACGCGGTGCTCGCCGGCCTCCGGGAGGGCCCGTTCACGGACCTGACCTGCTACTCGGAGGTCATCCAGGACTCGATGCTGCGCCTCATCCGTGAGGGCAAGGTCGCGCACGCCTCGGCCACTTCGCTCGCGCTGTCGAGCTCGGGGCTGGCCGAGTTGGTGGACAACATCGACCTGTACCGCGAGCACGTCACGCTGCGTCCGCAGGAGATCAGCAACCATCCCGAGCTCGTCCGCCGGCTGGGGATCATCGGGATGAACGGCATGCTCGAGGCCGACGTGTACGGCAACGTCAACTCCACCCACGTGGGCGGGACCCGGATCATGAACGGCATCGGTGGTTCCGGCGACTTCACCCGCAACGGCTACGTGTCGATGTTCCTCTCCCCGTCCACCGCCAAGGGCGGTACCGTGTCGGCGATCGTGCCGATGGTCCCGCACGTCGACCACACCGAGCACGACGTCCAGGTGATCGTCACCGAACACGGACTCGCGGACCTGCGGGGCCTGAGCCCCCGCAAGCGGGCACCCCTGATCGTGGACCGGTGCGCCGACCCCGCGTTCCGCCCGCTTCTGCACGATTACCTGGACCGGGCGAACGCCCGACCGGGCGCCGGCAACACTCCGCATATCCTGGAGGAGGCCTTTTCCTTCCACACCCGCCTCGCCGCGACGGGAACCATGCTGGAGTAGGCCGAGAACACCATTCGAGCAACCCCGGAGGATCGATGACGACCAGCACGCGCCCCCTGCGCATCGGTAACGTCTCCGCCTCCCGGGCGGACCGGACCACCGCGGCGGCCGAGTTCCTGGCGGCGTCGACGGTCGACGTGCTGGCCCTGGACATGCTGTCCGACGAGGCGATGCTCGAGCTGGCCGCCCAGCGCGCGGCGGGAGGACCCGGATACGAGCGCGCCGCTGTGGTGCAGCTCGGCGAGTGCCTGGAACTGCTCGGGGCCGGCGACGTGCGGG